>NZ_JAUBPW010000057.1:0-48141 GCF_036700965.1 Microcoleus sp. Pol8_D6
AACGGGACAATTCGGCATAGTTCACAAAAAACTTATCAAGGCTACTATCTTACCATCATTACTTCTTGGCCACTACCGTTTCGAGAAATTGTCGCAGCCCATCTTGGGTAATCAAGTCCTCTCGCTCTTTCTCATCCAGTCCCAGGAAGGTTGTGACGTTCTCTCCTGCTTCTGTTAGTTTGAACTCGTCTAAGTTCCATCCCTCTTCTCGGTATTCTCCTTTGAGAATGGATGTAACTTCCAAGTTAAACAAAGGACAAAGATAAGATTTTCCCTTTTCTACATCTAAAACTTGCGGAAAGGATAAAACCCATACTGGTTCCTGTTGACCTTGTTGCCTTTGGTTAACTTTTTGTTGTAGCTCTTCAAAGATAGCTGGCTCAATTAATACACTATCGCCGACTAGCCTGCTCTCGCGCAGTTTGACCTTATCGTGATTGGCTACTTCAATCCTGGCGTTACTGTAATCATCCAAATCAATGTAGTCGAACCATGCGTTGAGAATTGCATCTACCTTGCCTGTATTGTCCAATATTTCCTCCAGAATATTATTGATAGCTTAACTATTTTTTATAGCACAAGTGTCACTTAGATGCTAGTGCAGGTCGGGGATGGTAGCAATCGGTGCAAATTTTTGATGTCCAACATATCGATGTAGTCGTTGCTCTCATTTGTCCCACTTTTATCTACTCCTCTAAGTGCGATCGAGTTCTTGCAACCCTGACACCAGAGTGCCCAGTTCCATGACGTAAGCACCCCTAATCTTCTTTTTGTTGCTAAAACTCACCTTGGCATCGCTAAATACAACTACTGGAGTGACCTTGGTTAACTTCTTAGCTTTTTTGATAGCCGTGACTTCTTTGGCAATCTGTGCCAGAAAATCTTTCTCAAAATCTCTCAATTTCCCGTCGTAAGATTGACGCTTGAGTACATCCCCCTCCAACAGAACTACGGTTGAGTGAGACTTCACATCAAGGATAAAATTGACTCCTTTAGGCGATCGCATCCACACATCGATATCGCCTACTTCCGGCAATCTTAAATTGTACTCAGCTATCCATCCAGATTGGATTAGGGACTCCAAAACTTGCTGAATCTTTTCTTCACCACAGGCCCCTTGGTCAAATCTCTGAGACGATTTCCAAAACGTTTTCCCGTCCTCAATGAACGGAAGGGCGATTAATGCCCCTATCAAAAGAGCCGCGACCAAAAATAAAGGAGCAAAAGGTGCTACCGCGTATACCAGCAGTGGCAACAACACTAGCCCTGTCGCGGCACCGTACCTGTATAAGGCTTTGGCACGAAGCTGTTTAGCATGGCGACGCAATGGTTTTCCAGCATCTTCGTTATATTGCGGCTGCATAAATGCACCTATGCACTTAGACTTGACAATGAGAAAAGGTCTAATTATTTTTCTTCCTTCTTCTCTCTTCCTTCTCCCTTCTTCCTTCTTCCTTCTTCCTAATGACAAAAAATTATGAGTCCCGAGTTTTGGATTCCAAGTTTAGTAAAAAACTCAAACCTCAAAACTCAAGACTCAAAACTCTCTCAGCCTAAAAGCCGATCGATTCAGTTGAGCGCCCGACACAAATAATCGCATCAGGGCAGCATCAATTACCGGCGACGGGGAACCATCGTCTCGATATTGATATTAGCCAGAGGCACGCGCTGTGGCGGACTAGCAGGCATGGGCATATTGCGCGCCATACCCAAATAGTTCGACGGATCGCCAGCCTTCGGTTGCTGCTCTTGAGGAACAAAACGGCGCACGCCAGTCTGCCAGATGATTTGCGGGAAGCCAAGCTGCGAACGGTGGTATTCGCTGTAGCGGGGCGTCTTCAAGTTGAAAGGAGTGTCCCCTCCAACTCGCTGAGGCAAAATTCGGCGCTGCTGGTAAGGTACGGTATCGTAGCCGAACTTATCCAGGTACTCTTCGCTATTGACCAACTCGTCAATAAAGCCTTGAGGCCCCTTATTGGCTACCACGATCGACCAAGCAATCTTTTCGCGCTCGCTGTACACATCCCGGCCCAAAATGCGCTGCACGCACATTTCCACAAACCGGTAATTGCTGTTAGTTTGATAATTCCGCTCCAAGAAAGGAGAAGAAGTCGCCAAACCGCGAATAAAGTCCCGCACAGTAATTTGGCCGAACTTGAGTTGCGACTCCAAAGACTTTTGGCGGTTGCTCTTGAGGATTTGGTGTTCGCTGTAAATCTGGCGATATCCAGCCCAAATCAAATTTTCCATGTCTCCAGACGAGAGCACATTTTCAGTTGTGAAAATTCTCGGCTGCTCGTCGCTCCCCACTTCAAAACCAGCAACGCGCTGGTTTTGGCTGTTGGGGGCGTAGCTTAATAAAGGAAGCGCCACGTTAAAATCTCCGTTATCTCAAATTTCAGAAATAGTTGACACCGTGAGCTGCCAGCAAAACGGATACAACTAACCAACATACAGATTAGGGGATTCCCGCAATCTAAATCTGATTTTCCTGAATTTTTGCAACAATCTGTAACATTTGTTGACTGTTGACTGTTGTCTGTATGTCTGTTGACTGCCAAATTACCAGCCCAGAGCCGAATAAAACTCGCTGGTGGCCACTTGATCTGCTGCTGCTTCTGATGTTGCATCCGAGTCTGGTTGCACCCGAATTTCGGTACAAAAAGTCGATGTGCTGAAACCGCCAAAGCGCTTTACGGTACTCGTCCGCATCCGCACGTTCGGATTAGCAAACCAGAAACGCTCGATCGAACTCATCGTCTCGTATTCCGTAATCAGCAGCAGCCCATCCTCGTCATCCATCTCAAAACGGCCAGCCACCGGCACAATTTCCGCATAGCCCCGTTCGCGCAACATCAAGCCCTGCCGGGGATTTTCAGGATCGGGGACGATCGCGAACACCGTAGACCCCTTGTGATTCTCATCATCCTTATCCCACGCCATCGAGCCGTGCCAAGTCACAAAAGCTCCCCCAGCAGCCCGGCTCGGATCGACTTCGTGCATCTTGCAAATCTCCGCCACTCGCGCGTCATCCGCGGCCAGGGCTGTTACCTGAATATTTGAATCCCCAATCTCCGCTTGGCGGAAAGCGAGGTGGTGAGTGCTGCGCTGAGAACGCCACTCCCCAGCACTGCTTTGAAAAAACTCCATTGCATCCATACAAACTATCTCCTTTGGCTTATGCTTCCCGCTCTTGACGCCTTTTTATGATAGAGCTCCCCCCACTTAGATGTACTTTTGCTACACAAATTAGTTTCAAAATGTGTACTTTGGACATATTGTCAAGTGAATGTTATGATAGTTTACAATGTAGGAGACACAACAAATCCTGCGAAACGTCATTCCGATCAATTTCGCATCAATCTCAGCAAACTGGAGGAGCGATTTATGGATATGCCTACAACCAGCCTCAGCATGGAACAGCAGTTCAAACTTCAAGTGCTGCGCGAAGAAGTCAAAAGGTTAAGCCAAGACCAAGCTCAAGAATACTTGCTTGAAGTTATGCGTCAAAACATGGTCAAAGAAAACCTGTTAAAGCATTGGATGAAGAATATGTGAACTCTTCGAGCATTTCTTCACAAAAATCAGTGGCTTGTATCTGCAAAAAGTACGATCGAGCTTTTAATCATAAAACCCAGAATCCCGCTTTCTTAGAGAAAGCGGGATTCTCAATTCAGGAAAGTTTTACCCAGTTTTTTTTGTCGCTACCAGACTCAGCAAATTAAATATTGTTAGTCTCTTAGACAGAAACTTCGTTTGTGTAGCGACAGGTTTCAACCTGTCGGGGACTCAACCAAAACGGCCGCTGACATAATCTAAAGTAGACTCTTCCTTCGGACTTTGGAAAATTACCTCAGTCTTATCACACTCCACAAGATAGCCAAACCGCTTCCCATCGTCAGAAAGTTTAGCATTGAAAAAAGCGGTCAGGTCAGAAACCCGAGAAGCCTGCTGCATATTGTGAGTAACGATCACGATCGTATACTTCTCCTTGAGTTCCCGCATCAACTCCTCAATCTTAATCGTAGAAATCGGGTCAAGAGAAGCGCAAGGTTCATCCATTAACACTACATCAGGATTAATCGCGATCGCCCTAGCAATACACAAACGCTGCTGCTGGCCACCCGAAAGAGAAAAACCGCTTTGCTTCAACTTATCCTTCACCTCATCCCACAAATAAGCTTGGCTGAGCGATTTTTCCACCAGCTCATCCATATCCCCCTTATAATTGTTCACCCTCGCACCGTAAGCAATATTGTCATAAATCGACTTCGGGAAAGGATTCGGCTTTTGAAACACCATCCCAATCTTGCGGCGCACCGCCACAGCATCAATATCAGGATCGTAAAGATTTTGACCGTGGTAATCAATTCTACCCTCTAAACGAAAACCGCTAACCAAATCGTTGAGGCGGTTAAAAGATCGCAGAATTGTACTTTTTCCGCACCCCGACGGCCCAATCAAGGCAGTAATGCGATTTTTAGGAATCTCCATTGAAACATTTTTAACCGCGTGAAAAGCGCCGTAAAAAATATTGATATTTTCTGTCCGTAAAACTGTTTCCGTTTGGTGGTCTAAATCCATCATCATACAGGTAACTATCCTCTCAAATTTTACAAATTAAGCCGAAAATATTATTGGTTATTGATTGTTAATTATTGGTTATTAGCCTTACCCAGCGACTAACTAATAACTACTAACTAATAACTAATAACTAATAAATAATGACTTCAATAAACTTTTTGGCGAGTAGCCCAGCGAGAAAGAATACTCGTCAGCAAAACCATAATCACCAAAATCAACGATGCCGCCCAAGCCAATTCTTTCTGTGCCTTAAAAGGAACCGTTGCAAAGTTGTACACCAAAACCGAAAGACTCGGAGTTGGCTTATCAAATCCTGCCGGCCAAAAAGGCGAATTGAGCGCCGTAAAAATCAAAGGAGCAGTTTCTCCAGCAGCGCGAGCAATTGCCAGTGTCACACCCGTTAAAATAGCCGGAATTGCCGCAGGCAAAACCACCTGCAACACCGTCTGATAATTAGAAGCACCCACACCAACCGACGCCCATCTAATATCTTGCGGGACGATTTGTAGAGCTTCGTCAGTAGTCCGCACAATCGTCGGCAACATCAGCACAGCCAACGCCGCCCCCCCTGCAATTGCCGAAAAACCTCCCATATTTACCACGAACAAACCGTAGGCAAATACCCCGGCAATAATCGAAGGAACGCCGCTGAGGACATTAGTAGCAAAGCGTACCCAGCGAGCTACTTGACCACTGCTGAATTCCGACAAATAAACGGCGGCCAATACACCAAAAGGAACAGCAATTAAAGAAGCAATCCCCACCGTCATCAATGTACCGAGAATTGCATTAGCAATACCCCCTCCCGATAGTCCGGGCGGCGGTGGCAGCTTGGTAAACAAGTCTAAATTCAGGCGATTGAAACCTTGTACGGTGACATAGGAAAGAACTGCAAATAAAGGCAGCAGAGTAATGGCCAGACTAGCTCCAGCGAGTACAGTCATCCCCAGACTAAACAGCGCTTGTGGGCTGTTTTTAACCTTCTTTAAACTGCTTGTTTTCGATTCCAAAGAATTCTCATCGGAGACGCTATTTGACATAAACTAAAACTATGTAGGAAATGGCGGCAAACTTCTAGTTGTACTTCGCTCTTACTTGAGAAACAATCCACTCTGCCAAAATATTAACAATCAGTGTCATAATAAACAGAATTAGCCCAGTGTACATCAGAGCTGATACTTGCAATCCAGAGGCTTCCGCAAACTGATTTGCCATCAGAGAAGCAATAGTATTTGCCGGAGCTAGCACAGAAAGACTTAACTGATTGGAATTGCCAATTAACAGAGTTGCAGCCATTGTTTCTCCCATGGCGCGACCGAGCCCGAGCATAATTCCGCCGACAATGCCGGAAAAAGCCGCCGGTACGAGCACTCTAAAAATTGTTGTCCAGCGAGTAGCTCCTAAACCTAGAGATGCTTGCCGCAAGTCGGGGGGGAGACTTGCCAAAGAGTCGCGGGAGATAGCAGTAATAATGGGCAAAGTCATGATTCCCAAAATTACTCCGGCTGGTAACATTCCCGGGCCGACTGGCGGGGTGCTAAAAATCGGCAGCCATCCGAAAGTACCGTTGAGAAACTTGCCGAGAGTGGTAATCAGGGGAATCAATACAGCAATTCCCCACAAACCGTAGACTACGCTGGGAATGGCGGCTAAAAGTTCTACTAAAAAAACTAAAGCTGTCCGCACTGGCAGTGGCAAAAAATCTTCACTTAAGAAGATGGCAGTCCCTACTCCTAATGGTACTGCAATTAGGAGCGCGATCGCCGAACTGACGATCGTCCCGTAAATCATCGGCAGCGCACCGTACTCTTCTTTAACCGGATTCCAGCTACTGCTAAATAGAAATCCCAAACCGTACTGTTGAATCGCAGGTAAAGCCCTGTAAGCAACGGTGAGCGCGATTAGCAGCAAAATTACACCAACTCCTATGCCCAAAATCCGCGTCAGCCAGATAAAGCCTTGGTCTAAGGATTTTTCTGCCCCAGAGCGCGATCGGCTCTCTGATTGAGCGCTGTGATTATCTGAAATCATAGAAAAAAAAACCAAATATATAGTAGCCGAAAATAGCCTGTTTCGGAAAAAGCTAGAAGGAAGCAGAAAGAAAGACCATAAATAAAATCAAAGAGGGGCGGGTTTATTAATACCCTAACTTTTCAACAAGTATTTCTGGTCAAACCCACCCCTACACAGATGCACCGATTGTTACATATAAGTGGGGCGGATTGATTAATCCCCTGACTTTTTAACAAATATTTCTGGTAAAACCCGCCCCACAGAAATATCTCTCTTCGTTCTTGCTGATTTTTACCCGCACGCGCAATGCCCAAGGGCTTTTGTTCCCTCTGACAACGGACAACAGTCAACAGTCAACAGTTACTATTTTGCAACCTCAATCTTGTAGTCTGGGCTGATGCCGTCAGCGGCCGCGGCTACTTTTTCTTTAACGCTTTGCGGCAGAGGAACGTAGCCCAATTCGGAACTAACTTTTTGACCTTCATTCAAGCCGTATTCAACCATTGCCTCGATGGTTTTGGCTTTGTTGGGGTCAGTAACTGTTTTGGGGACGAGCATCCAAGTGTAGGTGACAATTGGATAGGATTGAGCGCCTTCGGGGTCTTCGATAAATGCTCGCAGGTTTTCCGGCATCGGCACAGTTGCTAAAGCTTGAGAAGCTGATTCGTCGGTAGGTGCGACAAAGCTGCCTGCTTTGTTTTCCAAAGATGCAAATTTGACATTGTTGTTTTTGGCATAGCCGTATTCTATGTAGCCGATGCTGCCTACGGTTTGCAGAATTTGGGCTGTGACGCCTTCGTTGCCTTTTGCGCCTACGCCTACGGGCCACTGTACTGTTTTGCCGTCGCCTACTGCACTTTTCCAGTCGGGGCTGATGGCACTCAGGTGTTTGGTGAAGACGGCGGTTGTACCGCTACCGTCGGAACGGTGGACGATGGTGATGGCTTGGTCTGGCAATTTAGCGCCCGGGTTGGCCGCTGCAATTTTGGGATCGTTCCAGTTGGTAATTTTACCGGCGAAGATATCTGCGTAAACATCCCGTGGCAGTTTCAGTGGTTCGGCTAAGTCTGGCAGGTTGTAGCCGATGACGATGCTGCCGGCTGTCATGGGCAGCAAGATCACGCCTTTGTCTGCTGGAACTTTGGCGATTTCGTCGTCTTTCATGCCGGTGTCGCTGGCCCCAAAGTCTACTGTGCCTTTGGTAAATTGTTCGACTCCGGCGCCGCTGCCTACTGATTGATAGTTAATTTGTACTTTGGGGTTGATTTTGTTGAAGTCTTGAAACCAACGCTGGTACAGAGGGGCGGGGAATGAGGCGCCGGCTGCGGTGATGGCTACGTCTGAGGCTAGGGCGAGTTTGGTGTTTTCCGCTGTGCCGGTGGCTGCAACGGGCGATGCGCCGGGGGATGCTGCGGTGTCGCCGGGGCTGGGGCTGCTGCTTGTGGTTGTGCTGCCACCGCCGCAAGCTGCTACACTGAGGGCGATCGCCATAGCGGAAATTGCAGTAGTCAGACGGTTTGAATTAATCAAGTTGAGACGAAAAAGCATAGGTATAAAAAATCTGCGATCGTTATAGGGGTGTCCCGCATCAGCATAGCGCGCAAAAGTAAAGGTTAGGTTAAGAATCTTTACACTTGATCGCAATTTAATATTAATTAATATTATGAATGTTATTTATGAGCTTGACAAGTCTGAATATATAAGATATATGGCAGAGAAATAGCTACGGAAACAAGTAGTCGATCGCCCGATCCTGAAAAATTCCCCATTAAATTATCACAAGATCGAGGCTTGAGAGCCAGAAAACCATACAATGGTGGTTATTTTGAGAGTAGTGCTAGTATTAAGAATTTAAAAGCTGCGGGCATGGAAGCTTGCATCTGACAAATACATTCTGACGAATGCTGTTTGATGATATAGCAACCGCCCGGACGGTTAGGACGTTCTTAAGTGCACAAAAATAAACGGTCGATTGCAACTTCGGTCTTCCTTCTTTCTTCTGCTATAATGCCTGCTCCTATTGAATTAATCTGGGCTGTTATTGGTTTGCTCCTGACGATAGGAGGCACTTTTTTGCCTGCATCTGTCACAATTCCGATCGGGTTGTGGGACGATCGAGGACTTCAGGCGTACTCTTTAGGTGTTACCTATCAAATAGGAGCCGTATTGCTAGTAGGCTGCATGGGGGGGAAAAATGCTGCGGCTCTCTCGCAAATTGCCTATTTGGCATTAGGATTAACTTTGTGGCCAGTTTTTTCTCAAGGCGGTGGCCTCGGCTATCTCAAAGAAGCGAGTTTTGGGTATTTGCTGGGTTTTGTGCCTGGTGCTTGGGTGTGCGGCTGGGTGGCTTTTAAGGTGGCTTCGCGGCTAGAATCTATGGCTTTTAGCTGTTTGTGTGGTTTGTTCACCGTTCACGCGATCGGCTTAATTTATCTAATTTTTACTTACTGGCTACCTCCGGCAAAAACAACACCTTTATTCGATGAGATTCTTAAATATTCGATTTATCCCCTGCCGGGACAATTGGCGGTAGTTTGTGCGATCGCAGTGCTGTCATTTACTTTACGCCGCTTGATGTTTTATTAATTAATTGGGGAATTGGGAATTGGGAATTGGGAATTGGTAATCGGTAATCGGGGATTGGTAGTTGTGTCAAATAAGGTTATACTATCATTGCCCAACGGGAGAGTCATCTCGCTGCGGCTGGGATTGCTTTGCTGCACTGCATTCTGCTGACAATAACCAGCGAAATTTGAGTAAATTATCCCATGCCCGATGCCCCATTTTCTATTGCTTAATCCATGCGTTTTAAAAGAAATCCCTTGTTCTGGATTGCTGCTGCTATCAGTTTAGTTTTAGACCACCTAACTAAGTTTTGGGTGGTACAAAATTTTGACTTGACGGTTCCTCCGCAGACACAGCCGCTGTTACCCGGAGTGTTTCACTTCACTTATGTTGTTAATACCGGTGCGGCTTTTAGTCTGTTCAGCAATGGCGGGGCGATTTGGTTGCGCTGGCTGTCTTTGGGCGTTAGTGTGGGATTGATAGTGCTGGCTTGGTTCGGGCCGCGAATTAACCGCTGGGAACAAGCTGGCTACGGTTTGATTTTGGGTGGAGCACTGGGGAACGGGATCGATAGATTTGTTTCGGGCCATGTTGTAGATTTTATCGATTTTCGGCTGATTCGGTTCCCGGTGTTTAATCTAGCTGATGTGTTTATTAATGCTGGAATTATCTGTTTGCTGATTGCAACTTTTCACAGTGCACCGCCTACTCCGACTACTCCGAGAACTCAGGACGATCGCAATTCTATTTAAGAGTAACTTTTAAGAAGTCAATCAATTTTAGATTTTAGATTTTAGATTAACCCATTCATGGGCTGTACCGTTCTCAGGTTTATCGAGTGCGGAGCTTTTTTTGCTTATCCACTAACAAAGCTAGGGGCCTCACCACCAATTGCTTTCGGTCATTTGTCCGTTGTCTGTTGTCAGAAGGTATAGGTATCAACTTAAAGTTAGAGTCATTTATGAGCTATAATTAGATTTTTTAGTGCTAAGGCTAAACTTGCCCGCGATCACAAGCAATTTGGTCACAAACTCCCGGATTTATCGGTGGGATAAATTCCCAAATCTAAAATCTAAAATCTAAAATCTAAAATCTAAAATCGGATGACTCCTAATCCCTTTGCTCAAGAACGCTTACTATTTGCCCCAGCAACCCCCGATGCTGATGCTATCCCGACTATTTTCGCTTTTCCCAACGAGTACACGGTGGGTATTACCAGTCTCGGCTATCAGATAGTGTGGGCAACTTTGGCTGTGCGATCGGATATTGAAGTGGGTCGTTTATTTACTGATATCCGCGAACAACTTCCCCGACATCCAGAATTACTGGGATTTTCGCTTTCTTGGGAACTAGACTATGTAAATATTCTCAATTTATTGGAATCTCTAGAAATTCCGATTTGGGCGTCAAAACGAACTGATAATCATCCGATCGTCTTCGGCGGTGGCCCTGTTTTTACTGCTAATCCCGAACCTTTTGCCGATTTCTTTGATGTGATTTTGCTCGGAGATGGTGAACATCTCATTGACAATTTTATTGATGCTTATAAAGAAGTCCGTAAAGCAGATAGACAAACTAAATTGCGGCATTTAGCCCAAGTTCCGGGAGTTTACGTCCCCAGTTTGTACGAAGTAACTTATCTGGATGTGGCTGAGGGTATTAAATCGATTCAGCCTGTCGATTCGGGAATTCCCAGTATGGTGGAAAAACAGACTTATCGCGGCAATACTTTATCTGCTTCCACTGTGGTGACAGAAAAAGCGGCTTGGGAAAATATTTACATGGTGGAAGTGGTTCGGAGTTGTCCGGAAATGTGCCGTTTTTGTTTGGCAAGTTATCTGACTTTGC
This sequence comes from Microcoleus sp. Pol8_D6, assembly GCF_036700965.1. Classification (NCBI taxonomy): domain Bacteria; kingdom Bacillati; phylum Cyanobacteriota; class Cyanophyceae; order Oscillatoriales; family Microcoleaceae; genus Microcoleus; species Microcoleus sp. Pol8_D6. Next base: position 11,011 of record NZ_JAUBPW010000057.1, read on the forward strand.
CTTTTAGAACTGCGAGTTTGGAGGGTTCGCTAATTCCGGCGATCGATCGCGGTTTAGCTGTGACTAATCGTTTGGGTTTGTTGGGTGCTTCGGTGACTCAGCACCCGGAATTTGAAGCGTTGCTGGATCATTTGAATCATCCGAAATACGACGGCGTGCGGCTGAGTCTTTCTTCGGTAAGGACGAATACGGTGACAGTTAAGCTAGCAGAAATATTGACCCACAGAGACAGCAAATCTGTGACAATTGCGGTGGAAAGCGGGAGCGATCGCCTACGCAAAATCGTTAACAAAAAACTCACAAATGACGAAATTATTCAAGCTGCTATCAATGCTAAGGCTGGCGGCTTAAAGGGAATTAAACTTTACGGGATGGCGGGAATTCCCGGCGAAGAGATGGAGGATTTAGAGGAGACGGTGGAGATGATGCGGGCGATTAGAAAAGCCGCTCCCGGTTTGCGGTTGACTCTGGGATGCAGCACTTTTGTCCCGAAATCTCACACTCCTTTTCAGTGGTTTGGAGTGAATAAAGATGCAGAGAAGAGGCTGAAGTTTTTAGATAAAGAATTGCGGAAGTTAGGTTTAGAATTTAGACCTGAAAGCTATAACTGGTCGGTAATTCAGGGTTTGTTGTCAAAGGGCGATCGGCGGTTGTCTCGGCTGTTGGAATTAGTGCGGCATTACGGCGATACTTTGGGCAGTTATCGGCGGGCATTTAAGGAGTTGCGGGGACAGTTGCCTGAGATGGATTTTTATGTTTTTCAAGAGTGGGAATTGGATCAGGTTTTGCCTTGGAGTCATTTAAAAGGGCCGCTACCGGAGGCGACTTTGAAGAAGCATTTGGCTGAGGCGATGAGTCATACAAAAGGATGTGAAAATTCACTAATTCCGGTTTAGTAAAAAGGAGAACTGGAAAAATAACGACTGGTTTAAAAACTCCTAGTAGCTACTATATTGAGAGCATCACAACTTTTCCACTGTGTCCAATTACTTGCGAAGCTGAGTTAATCGCTACCAAAAATCGGATTGATTCTATTGTGAGTCGGAGCAATCTCACGCAGGACGCTCGGCATTACTTAAACGTGTTGGGTACTATTGTTTATGATTACGAATAAAAACATGAGCCAATGCCAGTCTTGAAAGGTATCGCACTACTGAAAGCATTGATGGTTGAGGACAATATTCAAGAAAAAGATTTGGTTGATATTTTTGAATCCGAATCTTGGGTATCTAAGGTGATGATGTGGCATTTCTTGAGTATAATTAATTGCCAGGATACTGGGATGAGTGACACACTATAATATAATTATGTCCGAAGTCCAACCGAGAGAAATTCAGCGTTATACTACGCCAGACAACAGAGTGCCTTTCGAGGAATGGTTTAATGTTCTCCGAGATGGCAAAGCTAAAGCTAGAATTAGGTTGAGATTAGACAGAGTTAAACTCGGCAATCTGGGAGATTATCGATTTGTTGGAGAAGGAGTCTATGAATTAAAAATAGATTATGGCCCTGGATACCGAATCTATTTCGGACAAGTCGGCACAACTATTATCCTGCTTTTAATAGGCGGGGATAAAAGCACTCAAGACCGAGACATACAGCAAGCTATCAAATACTGGACTGATTACAGGAGTGAAGATAATGCCTAAAAGTTTACCTTACCATCCATTTCTAATAGAATCTCTCAAAAAGCCAATAGATTCTGCTATGTATGTAGAGGCTTTTTTTGAAGAAGAAAACCCGGAGGCAGAACTGCTAAAAATGGTACTTAGCAATGTAGCAGAAGCTCTTGGCAAACAGCAGATGTCTCCAGAACAATATGAAGTGCAATTAAAAAAACTGGATGAATTGCTGTCGCAGCAAGGAAGTGATGCGATTTATAATCTGGGAACTTGGCTGAATGCTTTGGGATTGAAACTAACGGTTGCTGTTTGTACTGATACAGAGGATAATACTGCAAATGCTGAAACGCGATCGGAAATAACTGTTTAACTTAATCTATAAAATGCCTAATTTTAAATATTCGTCGTTGATTAATGCCACTGTTGAAGTAGTCTGGAACTTTCACGAAAGGCCGGACATTCTGCAACTTTTGACTCCGCCTTGGCAACCGGTGAAAATCATTCGCCGCGAAGGGGGACTCGATGTGGGTGCTGTATCAGAATTTCGCCTGTTATTGGGGCCGATTCCTGTAAAATGGGTGGCGACTCACACTGAGTGCGAACAATATCGCTTGTTTGTTGATGAACAAACTGAGGGGCCGATGGCACGTTGGACTCATCGACACGAGTTTACCTCAGAAAATGGTAAGACTAGATTGACAGATGCGATCGCATTTTCGATACCGGGCGGCCCGATTGTCGATTTGTTGTTAGGTTGGTGGGTAGAAATGCGGTTAACAGATATGTTTTGCTACCGCCACGAAGTCACAAAAAGAGAGTGCGAGAAAGATGCAAACAACGGCTGAATATTACTGTGCTTTCTGCGGCGAACCGAGTACAACTTTTATTGATATCAGCGGTGGTATGGAGCAATCTTATATCGAAGATTGTCAGGTTTGCTGTCGCCCCAATGTTCTGTATGTCAGAATAGATGAAGATACCCTGGATATTGAAATAGATACTGACTATCAAGAATAAGTGACTATAAAAATGTAGGAATTGCCTTTGATTCTGACTTGGTAGAATTCATAAATCTTGAAGCTGCTGCTTCTACGAAAGCCTGAAAAATTCGAGAGTTGAATGAACAGTTTGGGGACATTTCGGGGTGCCATTGAATTGCTATCATCCAAGGGTGATAGCAGTGTTCCATTGCTTCTACCAAAGTGTCAGGTGCATTCGCTACTATTTGCCAATCGGATGTTACCTTCCTCACTGCTTGATGATGCCACGAAACAACGGTTGTTGAAGTTTTCCCCATAATTTTTGCTAGCCGACTGGTTGGCTCAATTTCAATGGTATGCTCGATCGCACGCGGGGGAATTCCCGAACCGTGATTAACCTCGTCTCCGTAAGCATCCGGTACGTGAATCACCAAACTGCCGCCGCTGGCTACGTTCAGCATTTGCATACCCCGACAAATCCCCAACACAGGTATGTCAGCCTTCAAAGCTAGCTTTGCTAAGATTAATTCAAAATTGTCGCGTTCTGCATTAACTGAGTAAACTGTGTGATCGACATAACCGCCATAAAGTTCTGGGTTGATATCTCCGCCCCCGGAAAAAATCAAACCATCTACTGCGTCCAAAATACTAGCCGGATCTAATTGATGGGGCGGCAGTAAAATCGGAATGCCACCAGCCGCCTGAACTGCATCAATATAAGTTCCATTTAAGCGATATTCACCTGCTGGACAGCGGTTGTATGTTGTGATGCCAACAATAGGAAATTTTTTCATTTGCTAGAAAATGGGAGATATTTTTTTACATTAATACTCAGATTTGGCACTATTTGTAATCAGTGTTTCATGGGCGGGCTAGGAGCAACAGCCCACCATAAAACTTATTTATTGTGAAACAGGCATCTTGCCTGTTTCTTGTCTGATTACTTGTGATTGATTCTTACATTAATTACATTAAACTGAAAATTCCCTGCAATGCTGTCTAATTTGTAACAGTTTTAGTATTAGTTTCCAGCAGCGGTTTGCGCGTGCACAGATAAGCCAGCGGCCCGAACAGCGGTACTAATGTTACTGCCCAAAATGCTATAGAACTCTGCATTCCTCGGCGCGCCATATCGTCTCCTAATAAGGCAGGAAATAGTAGGCAAAGCATACAAAAATCTAAACTCATTACGTGGATAAAACGGCTGGTTTGCCACTGTGCAATAAAATCAGACCAATCGCCTTTTGTCAAGCCAAATGCAACTAAACCAACACCAGCTAATGTTAAGAAAATTCCAGTAAAACGGGAGTCTAATATCTTTAAAAATATATTTTTATGACCGGAAAATTCTGGATTCGGTTCGCGCAGGGCTAAATAAGGCAGCAAGGCAAAGGCGCCGACGCCAAAGGATAAAGTGGCAAACAACCATGCAGGTATTTTTTGGCCCCTGCCGTCAGCAAATAAGACACAACTGTAGATGAGTGGCCAGACTCCCATGAGGTTGAACAACGCTACAATTAAAGGGTTGATGTCTGCTATTTTGCCTGTGGAAAGATTGGTAATTAGTGTGATGGTTTGTTCTGGGCTGTCGGGTGGTGCAAATACAAAGGCGTAGGTGCTAAATGCAATCCAAATCAGCCAAAATCCAATTTTTCTGAACATAGTTATTTTTTCTGACTTCTGATATTACTATAGCAAGCTTAAAGGGTTTTTGAATAAGACTTTTTTTATTTACCGCAGAGGACGCAGAGAAAGAGAGGAGAATATCTGAATGTATTGCTATTTGGTATTGCGGGTTTTGGGCAGATTGCTAAATTTTTGCATAAATTGTCGATCGATCCAATCTTTCCAGTACCACAGCAGCGCCGATTCCCACATGAAAGAGCCGCGAGAGGCGATCGCCCTTTTATTCCCAGTACCAATTAAGCCTAAGTATTGTTCCTGCGGTGCAAAGGGTTTCAGCGGTTTTTCCAATAAAAACTGCTGCAAATTTTCAAACAGCGGTTTGCCCTGACGCACGGCAAACACGCCTGCTTTGGGACGGGGATAATTAACCATCGCTGCGATATCTCCAGCCGCAAATACGTTGGAGTGAGAGACGGATTGCAGGCAATCGTTGACTTGGATAAAGCCGTTGGAATCTGCTGCTAAACCGGATTCTCCGATCCAATGGGCTGCCGATGCTTGTGTTACCCAAAAAATGCGATCGCACTCTAATTCTAAACCTGATTTACAGGAAATTTGGTAATTGGTAGGGAATTGAGGATTGGTTTCCCTCTCAATCTTTTTTACAGCACAGACTTTTTCCTTTAAATGCAATTGAATTCCGCGACTGATGAGAATTTCTTGAAGGCGACGACGCACCCGATGGTTATGTGCAGGCATCAATTCAGCACCGCTGTGAAACAAATGAATTTCTGATGATAAATTTTCTAAATTTTCTTCCCTCTTCCTTCTTGCCTCTTCCTTCTTGCCTCTTCCTTCTTGCCTCTTCCTTCTTCCTTCTTCCTTCCCCAATCGAGATTGCATATTTAATGCTAATTCTACGCCGCCTGCACCGCCGCCTACAATCGCTATCCGCAGCGGTTGATCGGGATGATTTTGCCTAGATTCTATCAACTGGTTCCAGCTAGCTAAAAACTGCGGTACGGGTTTAGCTGCAATTGCATATTCTGCGGCACCCGGTACAGATAAAGTCGCAGGAGTGCTGCCAATATCCACAGAAAGCACATCAAAATTAACCGAAGGGTGAGTTTGACAAATAACTAAGTTTTTGTTAAAGTCGATCGCGATCGCCCGATCGATTAATATTTGACACCCGGCAAATTCCGCGAGCGATCGCAAATAGATGTGACATTGATCATAATCGTAAAATCCGGCAACGTGCCCCGGCAGCATCCCCGAATAAGGGGCGTGCAGCACGTCGCTAATCAGAGTCAAACGTACTCCCGGCAGCGGTTTAATGCCGAACATTTTTAATACAATAGCATGACTGTGACCGCCACCAATTAAGACTAAATCTTTCACAATTACAGATGTTCGATCGAAATGTTCCAGCACCGATATTGTACAGCACTCGCACTCCTTGGGCCGCAAAGTCCGGTAAGGAGAGCTGGCAGTGCGTAATGAATGATTTCCCAGCAGTTAGACAGAATGCTGTCACTTACCCTCTGTCTCAGAGATTATACTTAGCTCAGTTGCGATCGGAGCACATCAATCCACCCATTTCGCTTAACCGATTCCACATTCAGCGCCAATGGCTGTAGACTGTAGAGCGAGCAAATTTTATCACCAAATTATGCCGGGGTGTGTTTCAATAGCTAACTCACCATTCAAAACTATGACATTACGCATCATTCCGCGCAGTTGGCAGCGATCAATTAAAACTCTTTTCCCGCTTCTGTTTGCCCTCTCATTCATTATAGTATTGCTGGCGAACAACTTCATTCCGGCGATCGCCCAGCAACCCCGCCAGGAAATTCGCGGCGTTTGGATGACGACAAACGACAAAGACATCCTCAGAGATCGTCGCAAACTAGGAGATGCTGTCAGCAAACTAAAACGGTTAAATTTCAACACAATCTATCCCGTTGTCTGGAATTCTGGGTATGCAATGTATCCCAGCAATGTAGCGCAGCAAAGAGATATTCAACCCTTTGTTTACAGAGGGTTAGAGGGACAGGATATGATCGGAGATTTAATCGCTCAAGCTCACCGCCAAGGCCTGCTAGTAATTCCTTGGTTTGAGTTTGGTTTCATGGCTCCTCCTACATCAGAATTAGCATTAAATCATCCCGATTGGCTGACACAAAAACAGGACGGCAGCCAAACATCAATCGGTGCAGGTGGCGAAGTAGTTTGGCTCAACCCCTTTCATCCAGAAGTCCAGCAATTCATTACCCAACTCGTACTAGAAATCACCACTCAATATAACGCCGACGGCATTCAATTTGACGATCACATGAGTTTGCCGTCTGAATTTGGATACGATGACTACACAATTGCTTTGTATACCAAAGAAACCAAAAAAGCGCCGCCCAAAGATTTTCAAAATCCAGCATGGGTGCAGTGGCGAGCCAATAAAATTACCGCTTTTATGTCGCAGCTAAATCAAGCCGTCAAAGCAGTCAAACCCCATGCAATTTTCTCAATTTCTCCTAATTACTACGAGTTTGCTTACAAACATCACCTTCAAGATTGGCTGACTTGGGTGCGTTTGGATATTGCCGACGAGCTAATCGTGCAAGTCTACCGTCCCAATTTAGAATCATTTGTAGGCAAGATTAACCGTCCCGAGATGCAAGAAGCACAGCAAAAAATTCCCACCGGAGTTGGGATTATGACAGGTTTGAGAAATAACCCAGTACCGATTCAGCAAATTAAATCTCAGGTGCAAGCAGTCCAAGAATACGGCTTAGGCGTCGCTTTCTTCTACTACGAAAGCTTGTGGGAATATGCACCAGAACCCCTCGCCCATCGACTTTCTCAATTTAGTGCTTTCTTCCCGTCTTCTGCATTCCGAACAGCGCTACAAATACCCAGACGCGCGGCGACTTTCCCTCCGCCGCCACCACCCAAACCAGACCCGAAAGCTAAGCCAGAGCAACCTACGAAAAACAGCCCACCTTTGCCCTCGCCAACCACGTACAAGATTTAAAGAGTCATCAGTCATTGGTAATTTTGTACGGTCTGCCATTAGTCCAACAGTCCGACAGGGGTTTAAACCCCTGTCTCATAGCTGAAGTCGTCTAAAGACGACTGTAGCAATTCTATCAAAACTGTTTTTGTATAGAGTTAGCGCAGAATATATGTGTAACTCTAATTTTCAAAATTTAGATTACTATTTGAGTCGGTTTTAACCGACTTATGCTATTAGACAGGGACTTGAGTCCCTGGCGGCCCGTGGCAGAATGAAACAGCTCTACTGGGGGCTAGGGGATACCGACTTATGTTCCTATAAAATATCCGTATTACCAACAACTACCATCAATAAAAATGCAAACAAAGCAAAAATTTTTACTGCCAAAAATGGGCTGCGGTACTTGGGCTTGGGGCAACCGATTGCTCTGGGGCTACAATGAAAGTATGGACGATGAATTGCAAGCCGTTTTCAATCTTTGTGTTAGTAACGGCGTCACTTTATTCGATACTGGCGACTCTTACGGAACTGGCAAATTAAACGGACGCAGCGAACAGCTTTTGGGGCAGTTTTCTCAACAATATCAAGGTACAAATAAAGACAGTATTTGTATTGCGACAAAACTGGCTGCTTATCCTTGGAGACTGACGCGACAATCAATGATATCGGCTTGCAAAGCCTCTGCTTCGCGCCTCGGAAAAAATGTAGATCTGGTGCAAATGCACTGGTCTACAGCTAATTACGCTCCTTGGCAAGAGGGGGCTCTTTTAGACGGTTTGGCTGACCTTTATGAGCAAGGATTGGTCAAGGGAGTGGGCTTGTCTAATTACGGGCCAAAACGGCTGAAATGGGTGCATCGGAAATTTAGCGATCGCCAAATTCCTATTGTTACTTTACAAGTGCAATATTCGCTACTTTCTACCTATCCGGTGACAGAACTCGGATTGAAAGATGTTTGCGATGAATTGGGGATAAAATTGATTGCTTACAGTCCTCTAGCCTTGGGTTTGCTGACGGGTAAATATTCCGAAAATGGCCTTCTTCCTAAAGGTATCCGAGGTTTGGCGTGCAAGCAGCTACTTCCGGGAATGCGATCGCTTTTGGAATGTTTGCGAGAAATAGCTGCCTTCAGAAATAAGACTGTTTCGCAGGTAGCAATCAACTGGTGCATCTGCAAAGAAACTATTCCGATTCCGGGGGCGAAATCTGCGACACAGGCGAGGGATAATATTGGTGCTTTGGGCTGGGAGTTAGACTCCGGGGAGATTGCCGAATTGGATAAGGCGGCGGCAAGTGTAGATAAAAAAATGGTGCAGAATATCTTTCAAACTCGGTAATATCTGAGATGTTGCACCATTTTCATGAACAGGCAAGATGCCTGTTCCACAAGACATGAATTTGCTTGTTCCACAAAAACTAAATTTTCTTGTGGGATAGGCTTTTAGCCCGCCCCTGAAAGCCTGATTTACATCGCACAAAAATTTTCCACACACCGTACAAACATTTCTACACCCATCCCCAGCGCAGTTTCATCAAAATCAAAGCGCGGGTGATGGTGCGGGTAAGCCAAGTTTTTCTCTGGATTTGCTGAACCTAAAAAGAAATAGCAACCGGGGACTTCTTGCAAAAAGAACGACATATCCTCGCCGCCCATTGTTTGGCATTCGGGAACGATTCCTGCAGGAGTTTCGACAACTGATTCTGCCACGCCGCGCACCAATTCAGCTATTCTCGAATCATTAATAACTGGCGGATAAAGCGCACAATAATCTAATTGGTAATTTGCCCCGTGACTCTGACAAATTCCAGCAATTACTTGCTCGATTCGCTGTGCAAAATAACCTTGATATTCTGGATTGAAATAGCGCACCGTACCACCGATTTGAGCGGTATCGGCAATCACGTTGTGGGTGTGGCCTGCGTGGAATTTGCCGACAGTTACTACCGCTGAGTCGATCGGGTCAATGTTCCGCGCGACGATTGCCTGCAAAGCGCTGACAATTTGGGCTGTAACTACGATCGAGTCCACAGTTTGATGTGGCATTGCGCCGTGTCCACCTTTGCCAAAAATCGTGCACTCAAAAACTTCTACAGCCGCCATCAAAGCGCCGCTGCGGACGCCTACAGTACCCAAAGGTAGATTGTTCCACAAATGCAAGCCGACGATCGCATCAACATCAGGATTCTTCAAAACTCCCGCTTCAATCATCGGTTTTGCGCCCCCTGGGCCTTCTTCGGCGGGCTGAAAGATAAATTTTACCTTACCCGAAAAACTGTGTTTGTGCTTTGCGAGATAACAAACAGTACCAAGGGCGATCGCAGTGTGGCCGTCGTGACCGCAAGCGTGCATAATTCCATCATGCTGCGATCGATAATCCACCTCATTTTCTTCTTGAATAGGCAAAGCATCCATATCCGCCCGAATTGCCAAAACCCGCCCCGGTTTGCCACTGTCTATAGTTGCGACTATACCAGTTTTAGCAATATTAGTTTCATGATCTATTCCCCATTCCTGCAACTTTTGCGAGACAAACTGCGCCGTTAAATTTTCATCAAAACTCAACTCCGGCTTTTGGTGCAAAAGGCGACGCCATTCGACTAGCTGAGGCTGCAAATTTCTAATCTCCAGCCGCAATTGAGATAAATCGACAGACGTTAAATTCGGTAAAGTAGAAACCATGTTTTATTCTCCTTTTTTTTGATGATGTTTTAGATTTAATCAATTGATAAATGGTAATCACTAATTATAGCAACCATGAATAATTTGTGAAACTCTCTTTTCTCTTTCTCTGCGCTCTCTGCGGTTAAAATAAAATCTTCTTCAATCCTATCCCAGTTGTGCAGGAGATTTTTTTAAAATGAACCACAGAGGCCGCAGAGTACGCAGAAGAAGAGAAGAATGAGAAATAGAGGTGTTTAGAATAAGGTTATTTAGAAGTCTGAGCAACTAAATTAACCCCTGGCAGTAACTGCTCTAAATCTAAATCTGAAGCAACTTTAGCTAATTTAGCAAGGTCAGTCGGGTCATCTAAATGCGGCAAAATACCCAACACAGGTATTTGAGTCAGGGACTGGAGCAAATCAGGGGGCGCTAAATCGGCAATTTCTTGTTCCGAATAAGCTTTAACGCAATTGAGCACAATTCCTCTCAGCTTAAAACCAGTGTGTCTGGCGAGAGCAACATTCGCTACAGCTTGCCCGATCGCCCCCAACCTCACAGGTACTACCAAAACCCCCCTCAGCCGCCAATCCCTGGCAAGATCTGCCACGGTCAGTTCCCGCGTTACAGGCGATCCCAGCCCTCCCAAAGCTTCCACCAACACAAAATCCTTGCGCTCAGAGAGGCTTTGCCACGCCGTCCAGACCTTTTCGAGTTCGATACGTCTCCCCTCCCGTTCCGCAGCAATTGGCGGTGCTAGAGGCGCATCAAAGTGCACCGGATTGAGTTCTTCGGGGGATTGGTCGAGGGAAAACAAACGGGTGTAGAGTTCGCGATCGCCCGTTCCCGTTTGCATGAGTTTCATAATTCCCAAACTGCGATCGGGAAAATACATTTGCCAATAAGCAGCCAGAGCGCTGGTCAAAACAGTTTTGCCCGCGTCGGTATCAGTTCCAGCAATTAGCAGCGAGTTCATTGGCAAATAGCTAACAAGTAATTGGCATCAACATCAGTCTAGGGGAATTTTGCCAGAAGTTTAGAGTTCTGGCGATGGTGCGGGTGTTGGTGCGGGTTCCGGTGATGGCGCGGGTTCCGGTTCCGGTTCCGGCGACGGTGCAGGAGTTGGGGCCGGTTCTGGTGACGGTGCGGGTGTTGGGGCCGGTTCCGGCGACGGTGCGGGTGTTGGGGCCGGTTCCGGCGACGGTGCGGGTGTTGGTGCGGGCGTCGGTTTGGGCGCGGGAGTCGGTTTGGGCGTCGGTTTGGGTGTGGGAGTTGGTGCGGGCGTCGGTTTGGGCGCGGGAGTTGGCGCGGGCGTCGGTTTTGGTGTCGGAGTTGGCGCTGGGCTTGGTTCTGGGCTTGGTTCTGGGCTTGGTTCTGGACTGGGTTCCGGCAAAGGTTCTGGACTGGGTTCCGGCAAAGGTTCTGGACTGGGTTCCGGCAAAGGTTCTGGGCTCGGTTCCGGCAAAGGTTCTGGACTGGGTTCCGGTAAAGGTTCTGGGCTTGGGGTTGGTAAAGGTTGGGGGGTTGGGGTTGGCAAAGGTAGCGGGTTTGGTATCGGAGTTAGTGTCGGCGTGGGATTTATGAGTGCTGGCGCTGTCGGAGTGGGTTTGGGGCGCGAATTGTTGAGAAATGAGCCGACTAAAGCCCAGGAACCGAAGCCAGTCAAGATTACTAAGCCCGCCAGCAGTCCGATCGCAGCGATGGGATTGTCCCAAAAAGTGTCGGCAGCAGGCTCAATTAACGGGTCTGGCTGGTTTTTTTGGGGGTGGGAACTCTGGGCGGCGGGCTCTGGCGGCCTGCCCACGGCCACCGTTGCTATTAGCGAAGGGTTTGTCGGCACAACTGCTGGCGGCGCGGGCGGTACAGTTGGCTGGCTAGGCTTAGGATTAGTTTGGGTGTCGAGTGCTTGGGCTACTTCGCTGACAGATTGATATCGATCGCCCGGAGACCGGCTCAACATCCGATTCAGCACCAAAGCCAAACCCGTGCTCACCTGCACTCGCTGCTGCCAATTCCACTGCAGCGTTGTTTGATCGAGCAATTCCTGCGGTTCTTTGCCTGTCAGCAGGACGATCGCCGTTACAGCTAAAGCGTAGAGGTCGCTGCTGGCTGTTGCCCGCCCGCTGTGCAACTGTTCCATCGGCGCGTAGCCGATTTTGCCGACTGTTGTCGCGTGGGCTGTTCCTTCGGGAGACTGGACTTTGGTGGCGAGTTCCTTCACCACTCCAAAGTCAATCAGCACAGGCATTTGGTCGTTTTCGCGCCGAATTATATTTTCTGGGGAGATGTCGCGGTGGATGATGCCGCGGGCGTGGATGTGAGCGAGTACAGGCAGCATTTGCCGGATAAATACCAAGACTTCGGCTTCACTGAAGCTGCGACCATTTGAAGTTCGATCGAGCAACAGTTCGCGGTAAGTCATTCCTTCCACGTAATCTTGCACTAAAAACAAACGCTGGTTCTCTTCAAATATTGCCCGAAACTGGGGAATTTGTGGATGCCCAATTTGGTAAAGTATTGCCGCCTCTCTTTGAAACAATTCCTTCGATTTTTCCAAAACGTATGGCCCGCTTTGCACCGGAATCAATTCCTTCAGGGCGCAGCGTTCTTGAAACCGTCCCAAATCTTCTACTAAATAAGTCCGGCCAAATCCTCCTTGACCTAAAATATTCACCAAGCGGTAGCGGTTTTGTAGGAGAGTTCCAATAGCAATAGGTGGCTGCATAAGTTTAAGTTGAAACTGTTAAAAAATAGACGATCGCTCACAGACTTAGTAATGCTAGGTCTTTAATGCTCTTGAGCATACTTCACTATCTGTAGTCCCCAGTCCCGACCAAAGTTAGTATTTTACATTTTTTTGACATTCTTGGACGCCCGGATGGTCAGAAACCGGGTTTTTTCACGAAAATACACAGGTTGCAACCCGCATATCCGATCGAAAACCCGGTTTCTGCGTCAATATCTCAAGGGAGAAATGCACAATTTTTCGTAGAAACCGGGTTTTTTAGCCTTAGCCCTAATAAATTGTCGCCCCTGGGCATAAGCCATACATCTCTATAAAGCTTGAGATGATTTATGGGAGATGTCTATTGACTACTGACTACTGACTACTGACTACTGACTACGGTCAACTGTTAAGCTTTGCTTTCACCATGTCTTGAATTCTGTTACCGTCTGCTTTGCCCTTAAGCTGCTGCATTGCTTTACCCATCACCTTGCCCATATCTTTTGCAGAAGTAGCGCCAACCGAAGCAATCACTTCGTCAACGACTTGACTCACCTCTTCGTCTGACATCTGCGGCGGCAAATACTCTTCAACAATTGCTAACTCCGCCTCCTCTTGTGCCACTAAATCTTCGCGGCCACCTTTGCGGTATTGTTCGATCGAATCCCGGCGCTGTTTGGCTATTTGCATCAAAATTTCCATTTCTTGAGCTTCTGTCAGCGTCTCTTGGCCGGAGGGACGCAGGCTGACTTCTTTTTCGAGAATAAATTTCTTGATGCCGCGAACTGTTTCCAAGCGAACTTTGTCCTTGGACTTCATGGCTGCTTTGATTTCTTCGTCAATGCGTTCTCTTAAGCTCATCGATTTCTACCTTGCTTTGCCCGATATCAAAAATCTGAAGTATGCTTCCGATTCTTAACTTTTTTTACAGTATTTTTCAAGTTTATTGCCTGGTGGTGGCTTTTTTATCGCATTGAACCCGGATGCCTTCGGCTTTCGACTGAATTTGGGGTGGCTGCACTTGCAGCCTCGGCCCCAAATTGACCCACGCCAGAACTTTTAGATGCAGGGACACAAGTGCGATCGTACTTTTGCCAGTACAGAGTTCGCTAGAACCCACATTCCACACCCTGGGGGTGTCACACAGCATAATTACGCAGAAAACTCTATCTTTACAGTAATCAATTATGCCTTTAAAAAGTTTTTAATCCGTTAATGTACGGTATTCAAGTATAATTCATAGTTTTATTGCTGGATAAAAATAAGTAAAAACCGATTGTGACCGTTAAGGGAGCCGAATGTGGGCTAGAAACCCGGTTTCTCGGACATATTTCTGCAAGTCCTATTCAATTCGCCTAACTTCACACTTGTGGCCGCCCCGAATGTTAAATCTCTTAAAAAATTGGCTGAATATTTCTAGTTTCAGATGGTAAGATAGCGATGGAATAAACGTCCTGCAAGAGGCCTGCTGTGATCCGTTCTGCTACTTTACCGCTTCCGCTTCCCGAGCCGCCGGTTTCCGCTCATGACCGTCTGCGGCTGTTCTCCGGTTCTGCTAATGTTCCCCTCGCCCAAGAGGTGGCTCGCTATCTGGGGATCGATTTGGGGCCGATGGTTCGCAAGCGGTTTGCTGATGGGGAACTCTACGTTCAAATTCAAGAATCAATTCGGGGTTGCGATGTTTACTTGATTCAGCCAACTTGCTGTCCGGTAAACGATCGCCTCATGGAATTGTTAATTATGATCGATGCTTGTCGCCGCGCTTCGGCCAGACAAATTACTGCAGTCATCCCCTATTACGGATATGCTAGGGCTGACCGCAAAACGGCCGGAAGAGAGTCGATTACTGCAAAATTAGTGGCTAATTTGATTACGGAAGCTGGGGCCGGTCGCATTTTGGCGATGGATTTGCACTCGGCTCAGATTCAAGGTTATTTTGACATTCCTTTCGATCACGTTTACGGTTCGCCGGTGCTTTTGGATTATCTGGCGAGCAAGCAATTGACGGATATTGTTGTGGTTTCGCCGGATGTTGGCGGAGTCGCTAGGGCGAGAGCTTTTGCCAAAAAGCTTGGCGATGCTCCCCTGGCAATTATTGACAAGCGCCGCCAAGCTCACAACGTGGCAGAAGTGATGAATCTTATCGGTGATGTCAGGGGCAAAACTGCTGTGTTGGTGGACGATATGATCGATACTGCCGGCACGATTTCTGAAGGTGCGAGATTGTTGCGCCGCGAGGGTGCGAGGCAGGTTTATGCTTGTGCTACTCATGCGGTGTTTTCGCCTCCGGCGATCGAGCGTTTGTCGAGCGGGGTTTTGGAAGAGGTAATTGTTACGAATACAATTCCTGTACCTGAAGAGAACCGTTTTCAGCAGTTGACGGTGCTTTCGGTAGCCAATTTGCTCGGAGAAACTATTTGGCGGATTCACGAAGATAGTTCTGTTAGCAGTATGTTCCGCTAGAGGGCAAAGACAGTTTTTGAATGTTTGTTTTAGGGTGCGTTAACAAGAGTGTAACGCACCGTTTTTTTTGTGAAGAGTGCGATCGTTTCCCGCAAGTAATCAGCCCAGTCTCATCTAACTTTTACTCTCAAGTCCCATCAAATTATTGTGGAGTGGGCGTCGCGCCCGCCCGGAAAATACAATTTAGAGGTCGAACAGCTTATCAAGTTCCTCGGTAAAATAACGCTTATAACTTTGTAGGGAGGACTCAAGTCCTCATAAAATTCGCTCGGAGTTGAGTTTTCACTACGAACCAATGTGACGATCGCCGATCGATCGCACTTGGTACCACCGGAACAAGAGATGGTAAAATTCTATCTTGTTGTTGGAAGAGGGCGACTTTTTTATATTCTAGATAAGTCTCATCACCATAAGGAGCCAATAGGGAAAAATCATGAAACATTCACTTGTACGAACAGTGGCCGCACTGGCAGGTTCAGCAATTTTAACACTTGGGGCGATCGGTTCGGCTAAAGCATTTACTTTTGACGAAACCGACATTAACCAAGACCGAGTAATTGTCATCGCCCAACCCCGCCCTTTCGGCGGCTACCAATTGCTAATTCTAGAACAAGTCTCTGACACGCGAAAATGCTGGAGCGAAAGTGGCTCTAATCCCGTGAAAGTCGATCCCTTATTAGTTAGTTTTGATTTCACCGGTATTTGTGGCCGCGCAACAGACAGCAACGGCTTTTCAATTCGCATGGCAGGCACAGATTTAGCATTAAAATACACCCTAAGCTTGGAAATTGTTGATGGCAATGTTCTTCTAATGGGAACTCCGGTAGATTACCAAGGCAAATCGGTGATTATCGGTCGCACAAACGGCGATGTTAATGACTTCATGAAAATCACTCTCGATCCTGCTTGGCGATTGAGTAAAAGAGCTTATCAAGGCCGCACATTAGGTCACTTTTATTTCACTACCAATCAATCCGCACCGGAAGAAATTGGCAATACCGGAGGCAATACCGGAGGCAATACCGGAGGCAATACCGAAGCAATACCCCAGCCAATACCAATACCAATACCAATACCGCAGCCAATACCGCAGCCATCACCGCAGCCAATACCGCAGGAAATACCAATACCGCAGCCAATACCGCAGGAAATACCAATACCGTAGGCAATACTGGCTTTTCTACAATTCGGAGATAGCTATGGATGATATCTACGCTTCCGAAACTAAAAAAGCTGTGGGCTTTGGGTTTGTATCCCGGTTTTCTCAAAATAATACCTTTCGACTGCAACTTGCTGTTACCAGAGGGCAATTGGTATCTTTAGTATTGGAATCCTGGAAAGGAGTACAAGATGCTATATCACATTTCCTAGCAATGTTTCTATCCGTCCCTATAGCGATGTTGATATTTTCCGCTGGAGTGCCTGAAAAGTTCTATTTGCGCGGAAAAACAAGATAGTTAGCTACTATCAAGATGGAACTTTTAAACCTATGCAGTCCGTCACTCGCGCTGAATTGATGGCGGTGCTGCCAAGAGCGGCGGAATTTGGCTTGTCGGCGGGAATGCAGCCGAATTTAGTTGCTAAAGAACCGTCTAAAACTTTTTCAGACACTCAGAATTATTGGGCTGCTTCTATTACTCAAATTTCTTCTTATTGTTCTGTTGCTGCCGCTATTAACGAAATTGGCGATCGGTTTGCTTTCGATGATTCTGCACAGCGGGATTACGCGGCGGCGGCTACTTTGCGGATGCTGAAATGCGTTAAGGCTCAGTAGGGCGAATTAGATCCCCGAATTCTTCAAGAAGTTGGGAATCTAAGTATATTGCACAATTATACCATTTCTCTAAAAGTATGCTACAGTCCTCATCGTTGAGTTTACTACATAGAATCAACCTACTGTTGCTACTGTTGCATGAATTTGGAGAAATGGTATTACCTCATTTGTTGATTAATAGTTATATGTTTTACTCTTGTTAAGAACGGGCAAGATGCCCGTTCCACAAAACTTTATTTTATTGTGGAACGGGCATCTTGCCCGTTCCTAAATAAGTAATTGAGAATGGTGCAAGATATCAGTTGATCAGAACTTTAGTCCTTACTACAAACCAGTTCGCAATCAGGACTTTAGTCCTCATCATATCGTTTTCTTGTGTTTCTTGTTAGATGGCTTTTTAGGAGTTTTCTGGACGGGGATTGTCTCGGATTCTTGCTGTGCGATGTCGGGGGTTAATTTGCACAAGTCATTTAAGGAAAGTTTTTGCTTAGATTCAAGTTCGTTTAGCAAGTTTGATGCTGTTTCTAGTATTTGTTTTCCCTGTCTGACTTGAATAGTAGTTTTATTTTCGATCGCATCTAGCAACACAAAAATCGAGACTGTTTGCCAAATATCTAAATCGTCGCCGACGACATCGCAAGCAGAGACAATTTTGCCGTTTTGTGGGGCGTGAATTCCTAAGCCGGAATCTTGAATTAACGGCTGGATTTCTGCTAGACTTAAATTCGCAAGGTCGCTAATTTTATGTTCGAGGGATACTAAATCGGCTAAATCGGGTAAGTTGACCGATTCTGCGACTAAAGGATCAAATTTAAAGGTAAGAGTTTGATTCAGCGGATCGGAAATGGCGTAAATTGATTGAATTTGCGATCGACTAACTGCACCTTTCTCGAAAAAATCTCTACCTTGCGGGGCGATCGCAATTTGCCAATTTTCAGCCACCTCCAAGCTTTCCAAACTAACCAGAGTCGCCGCCGTAGTCTTCACAAAAATCTCGTCTAACCCCAGCAAATCCGCCAATTCCTTCAAAGTAGGCGCAGGTTCAAACTCAACGCCCGCCCGCAAAATAAACTCTTCCAATACGTTAAACTCGCGCGGTTCGCTAATCGCCACCTCCAGCGGAGTTTGGCGGATTGCAAAGCGGAATTGACGCGCCGCCAACACTGACAAACCCGGATTTTGTTGCTCAATTTCTTC
Source organism: Microcoleus sp. Pol8_D6 (assembly GCF_036700965.1). Taxonomy (NCBI): domain Bacteria; kingdom Bacillati; phylum Cyanobacteriota; class Cyanophyceae; order Oscillatoriales; family Microcoleaceae; genus Microcoleus; species Microcoleus sp. Pol8_D6. The sequence goes on from NZ_JAUBPW010000057.1 coordinate 29,070, forward strand.
GGCTAGCGAACTTAAATTCGAGTCTATTGGTTTAGTTGAGGACGCTAGAAACATCTACAAAACCTCCGCAGTGACGCACCGTTTTTGAAACTTCCTGATACATTTTTCCCACTGTACCTGTTTGTTGGGTAAATAAATCGTGGCAGCCGACAACTACCAGCAATTCTTGAGCGCGGGAAAATGCCACATTCACCCGTTCCGGTTCCTTAGCAAATCCAATATCGCCCCTAACATTATTGCACACGGTGCTGACAATAATTACAGGTCTTTCCATGCCTTGAAATATGTCAACCGTCCCAGTGCGGATGCTCAAAGCAGGGAATCTTTCGCCTTCGATTCTGTCTTTAATTGCATTTAATTGAGCAGCATAAAAAGTGATAATTCCGATTTCTTTCGGCGGTTCACCGTCAGCAACTTTGGGCTGCCAAGCTGTGTCCATTTGTTCGCACAAGCGCTCGATCGCGTCAATCTCCTTGACATTCAACCGCGAAGTACCCTGTTTTTCCTCTTCAAATCCTTGTCCGATGGGCGTTTTCACCCACAGAATGTGATTATTTTCTTGAATGATTCTACCTGCCAGGTTGTGCGCGCGCTTTGTGTCAGCTTCCTGAATGCCACAGTTGAGTTTTTGCTGGTAAAACTGATTGATTGCGCCCATGATTTGTGGGTGCATTCGATACTGAGTTGTCAGCATTTTTTTGATGCTGTCGCTGGCATTTTCAAACAAAACTTTGAACAGCGATTCTTTTATGAAGCTAAGTTCGTCTCCGGTACAGCCGATGTCTTCGGCAATATCGTCGATCGTACTTTGATTAAACATTGGTGGCAATTGCCTGTGATCGCCCACTAATACTAACTTTCTGCCCTTCAAAGCGGGAATTAATAACTCTGGGGGAGTGCATTTGCTAACTTCGTCAATGATGACTGCATCAAAGCTTGGAAAGTTTTTAGTAAAATCGAAGCTAGCAGCTTGCACGCAAGTAATGCCGATGACGTTGGCATTGTCAATATAAATTTGCTTTAAATCGTTGCGGTCTTTTTCTGATGGATTGCGAAGTTTTTGAATCCAATCTGTCACAAACTTTTGAGAACGATTGAGGGCTGTTTCTTCTTGTTCTAATTTCCGCTCCCAAGTTTTGAATAAACGCTTAATTTTGTTTAAAAAAGCTACGGTGAATAATCCTGTATTCGGAACTTCTGGCTGGTATTGAGTGGGGATAGTTTGCCATGCTGACTCCCACCAATTTCTCTCAACAAGTAATGCTGCTGTCGGTTGCTGCTGTTGCAGTTGAGCGGTAATTTCGCTCAATTCTGTTTGAAGTTCGGCGAGTTGCTGCTGCGAAGTTGCAGCCGCAATTTGCAGCGGGGATAAATGCTCGTCAAGAGTGTTTTTGATTGTCTCCAAAACCCCAAAAGGGTCTAGATCGGCAATGGATTTTTTAAGCTGAATCGCGCTTGCTTTCCAAGCATCAACTTGCTTGAGAAACTGCTGCGGTTGCTCCCAAATATTCGATTTTTGGGCGAGATATTGTTCGGCTAAAATCCGCAGCTTTTCAGGGGCGTTTGGCTGTTGGACAATTGCTTGCAACAAATTAGTAACTTCGCTAATTTTTAAGTTAGCCTCTTGCTGCGCTGTTTCTACCTGAAGTTTAGCGGCGGAGATTTGCTGCTGGTTCAATGTTTGACCGATTTTATCTAATAACTGTTGCTGTTTGATAAGCTGCTGTTCGGTTTCGGTTTTCAGGGGAACCACGCACTGACGGGCATTTGCGAGGATACTGTGCAGCAATTCTTTGACTAGGCGATCGAAGGTAGACTGGATATGATTTGGGTGCAATGATTCACTATAAAATTGTTGAATCCTAGCTAAGAAAGTGGCGGCTTTTTCGATGATGAATTTGCGCTGACTTTGGCTGACTTGGGAATAGCTGGCGAAGTCTTTGGCGAGTTGTTGCCACTGTGTACGATCGCCCGCAGAGAGCACGATCGGCGTTTGACTCAAATTTAGGTGCAGAAACTCGCTAAACCGGAACTGTTGCCCTTGTATGTCCTTAAAACCTGCGCTTTCTTCGTGGGATATCGCCTTTTGCAACCGATCCAAATCGGGCAAATTGATTTTGCATTTCGGGGGAATGATCGGCAATTTGAGCGATCGGGCAATTTTCAGCAATCCTGGCGGCAATCCTACCATATCATCCGTGAGCATTGCGCCCGTTTCCCAGCAAGATTTCACGACTTCATAAAGTCCCGTATCTGCCGTCTCAATCCACTGTGCAACGGCGACGACAACGGCTGCAATTTCCGCTTTTCGCAGTTCCAAATTCTTGATTTTCTGTTCGAGATTGTGGCGGTGTGTCTGATTTTGCCGATCGCCCAATTCGAGTTGATTCACAGCCTCAGACATCTGCCGCGACACCCGCAGCGATTCCGCAACCGCCGACATAGCGCGACAAACATCATCAGCGCGATCGAATGCCGTCTTAAATTCCGATATTTGCGCTGCTACAGTTTCCTGCAGCCAAACCCCAATCCCAAACGCGCCGCAAGCAGGGCGATCGAAGCCTATTTGAGTAGCATTGCTAGCGGCAATCCGAACATTGGCCATAAAGTTTTCTACTAAAACATTACCTTCTGAATAAGGTTTTAGTCGGGGCATAAACTCGGCAACTTCTGGAGATTCCCAGTTGACATTCGGCGCATCCAGCAAATTTACTAGCCCACTAACTAGAGATTCAATCTCGTTTTTTTTGGTTACAATCCGTTCATAATCTGCTGTTTGCTGGCTGCACTTTTCCTCAATATTTGCTTGACTGTCGTGCAGGTGTTTTAGTTCATTAAAAAAATCTCTCTCGGCGGCACAGTACGCTGTAAATCGCTCGGATTCTGCCACCAACTGCCGCAAAGATTTGACATTAGTCAGGCGCTGCGAGAGCTTTTCTTCGCAGTCAGTCGCAGTATTTTGCAGCCAAGTGCCGATCGCATTTTCCTCTAAAAACGGCTGCCCTTCTTCCTGCACCTTATGAGCTTTTCCCTTCCGCAAAGCCCGAATCGCCGGATTGTGCACTAACCGACTCAAAGCATTGTCTACAGCCAAATTTGCTTGCGAAGCAATGAGCGTTTTGCCGCCCTGACGGGCAATTTGATAGCAAATCTCCGCAATCACAGTCGTTTTGCCCGTTCCCGGCGGCCCTTGAATCAAAATTAAATCCCGCGCCGAAAGCACCGTTTCTACGGCGGCAAGTTGGTCGTCATTAGCATTGCGATTTAATAAGTTTTCCCGATCCAATTTAATGAGTTTTTCGGGCAGTCTCGCCTGAGAAGAGTCGAATAAAAACTCACTCAAATAAGGATTTTGAGCGCGACCATCTGTCAGCATTTTTAAAGCTTTCTTCTTGCGTTCGATCTGACTGATATCGCCCGCCGCCTCAAAATATAAGAATCCTTGTTTGGGCAGTTGATATCTGCCGCCCGCCATGCGAACTCCTAAATCAACATCTAACTTAATCCGTAATTTACCATGTTCAAAGTCAATTTCAGCGATGCTACCCAAGGTCTCTCCATCGCGGCTGCTTCTGCTTCCGGGCGGCGAATCAAACAGAATAATTTCTTCATTTCTGGCTTTTTTCAGCCGGTCGCGAAAGTCGCCCAATTCTAAGGGATTTTCCTCATAGCCGTCAAGAGTTGCGGAATTGCGATCGATTTCAAAAGTGACGATTTTGAAGCCGGAACCGTAATTATGACCGCGAAAAGGTACGCAAAATTGACGCGCTTCCGCGATGCGTTTTTCCACATTTAAAAAAGTGTGCCAAACTTTTAGTTGTTCGGTAGTTGGTATGTGTCTGTTGTCCCAAAATGGCATTTGTTGGACGCGGGCGATCGACTTTACAGGAATTGGCGATCGACTGTTAGCCAAAAGTCGCAACTGAACCGGCAAAGCATACCCATCTTTCCTCCCTCTGGGAACCGCCACCAAACCAGCATCCAGCAGTTTTAAACCGCCGATTCCGTCTTCACAGCGTACAGTTGCTAACAACCGCAAAGTGCGATCGGCTTTTTGCAACAATTGGGGTAATTCAAAATCATCTCCATCCGTAGCAAGCAGCAATTCCCAGATTTCTTCTTCAGAAAATCTCTCATTTACCTTTTGGCGACGGACGTAGAAAAGATTGTGGGATTTGCCAGCTATCTCCGACATCAGAATTTCCGCACGTTCTCTGCATTCCCAATCGCAATATTTCCCTAAAGCCGCTTCTCCCTCTATATCCCGAATAAACTTATTAATTGTGCGATCGCCACTAAATTTATATCCCCAATCTTCTGTTACTAAAGATGGCATATTTTGATTTTAGATTTTAGATTTTAGATTTTAGATTGGATTTAAGATTAGCACATCGGAACTTGTGCCGACAGAACCGCGACATCCCAAAAAAAATTAAGGTGTGCATTGCACACCCTACGACCAATCACAAATTACCGTACAGGCGACGGGCGATCGTATTAAACATTTGAGAATCAAAAGGGCGAACGATGGGACTTGAACCCACGAATGGTGGTACCACAAACCACTGCCTTAACCACTTGGCTACGCTCGCCGTATCAGTTTTAACTATAGCATCAGATCTCAGCACAAGTCTAGGGGTAAGGCAAAAATATTTTGAAATATTTTTGAGCGTCCCTGAACCGGACAGATCTATTGTGCCTTAAATTCCAGGCACAGTAAGAGTTTAGCACAATTTTCGCTCTGTGCGATCGCACAGGGCGATCGGCAATTATCTCGCCCCCAGCACTCATGCGGCGTGGGTTCGGCAGATCTGGCAGCGTCCCGATTCGATCCAGCGCATTAAAATAGCCTTATCAGCCCAGGCGCATCTACATTTTACAGTCCTGTTTGATAAAACTCACCTCTGGCACCATTTTTAAGAACAGGCAAGATGCCTGTTCCACAAAGAAGGAATTTATTTTAGGGTGGACTCTTCTAGCCCGCCCCTAAAAGCCTTATTGAGAATGGTGCAACATCTCAAATGAAATGCTTGTGGGGTTTCCCGCCCGCCCGAAAAATGCAACACAAGAAGCGGGACAGCTTATCCCACACCGCATGAGTTATCAACCATCCTTCTTCTCTCTCTTCTCTCTTCCCTTTTCCTTCGCGCAGCTTCGCATTTTCGCGGTTCGTTTAAAAAAAAGTCTTGTCCGCAATATAAAATCTAAAATCAATATGAGCTACTGTGTGAACCCTGAATGTCAAAATCCTCAAAACTCCAACGCCGCACAATTTTGCTTAAACTGCGGCTTTAACCTGGTGCTGAGACAGCGATATCGCCCGATTGAACTTTTAGGTAGAGGCGGATTTGGTAAAACTTTCCTAGCAATTGATGAAGACATCCCATCTCTACCCCCCTGTGCAGTCAAGCAATTTTATTTTTACGACCGCGACCCCGAAATTTTCAACAAAGCCGTTGAATTATTTCGGCAAGAAGGCGTCCGTTTAGACGAACTAGGAAAACACCCGCAAATCCCTACATTATTAGCCTGCTTTGAACAAGAAGGTCATATTTATTTAGTTCAAGAGTTTATAGAGGGATCGACTCTTAAACAAGAATTAGACAAGAGTGTATACGATGAAGAGCAAATTTGGCAACTGCTGCAAGACTTATTGCCCGTGCTGCAATTTATCCACGACAAGCGCATCATTCACCGCGACATCAAACCTGAAAATATTATCCGCCGACAGTCAGACAACAAACTCGTATTGATCGATTTCGGCATTGCCAAACTGCTGACTGATTCAGCTATGCTTCGTCCAGCAACGGTCATCGGCAGTCAAGATTATGTAGCTCCCGAACAAATGCGCGGCAAAGTATTTCCTGCTAGCGACCTTTACAGTTTAGGTGTTACTTGCATTCGCCTAATGACGCAAGTTCCTCCCTTGGATATGTACGACTGCGACAACGAGCGCTGGTGGTGGCGCGAGTTTCTACCCAAAGCCACGAGTCTTAGCGACGAGTTAGGTGAAATTTTAGATAAATTGCTGCAAACTCGTCTCACTCAGCGGTACAGTTTTGCTGCGGAAGTTTTGCAAGATATCCAAGCAGCTTTAGATATTCGCCATCAAAATTTGCTTTCGCCCGAACAGCCGATGATCGCTCCTACTCTTAATAATAGCGATAACTCAATCAATATCACCGCGCTACCAACTCCTGATTCTCCACTTTTACCGACCAATGCCGTCCCCAATTCAGCAGAAAATTTTTCCTTATCTGTTACTTCAAATACTTCAAATATCGAACGCACCATAATTTCTGCACGGGGAGTTGATTATACCAAACTGCGAGATTTTTTGTCACACAAAAAGTGGAAAGAAGCAGATCGCGAAACTTGGGGCTTGATGTGTCAATCTCTTTCCCAGCCACCGGGAACTCAGCTAGAAATTAGCCAAATTTACCAGCTCCCCTGCGAAGATTTGCAAACACTCGATCGCCTTTGGTTGCGCTACAGTCAAGGTCGGTTTGGCTTCAGCGTCCAAAAGCAGATTTATGAAAGCGTTAAGGGAGACTATATCAGATTTTGCGATCGGGTTAACTGGCAAACCTACAATTCTGCTACTACTTTAGGGCAGATTAAATTTAGTCAGCAAGCACCACTCGGACACCTCCCCTCTCGCAGTTGGGTTGGTGGCATTCAGTGGCTGCGGCATCTCGATGCTATGTCTGCAAAATTAACCGAGTGCGACAATAATCCTGCTCCTAAATTGTAATTTGGTCTACCGACTCACTAAGTAAAATTTCATATTTAAACTCTACCTGAAAGCAGAGAAATTTGTCTCGTTAGATGTAACTAGCGACCGAGGTTCGGTGCGATCGCTTGTCGCACAATGGATTGTGAAGGTGAACACAGCTACAAGTCTGCAATCGTCAGACTGTAACAATAGAATTAAAGAGAGGTATCGATCCATGTTTTTTCACAAAAAGCAATTAATGGCTGCGGTGACTGTAGACCAACCCAACCCCCGTTTTGCCCAATTGCTGCTAGAACAGTTTGGCGGAGCAACCGGAGAACTGACAGCAGCTCTGCAATACTGGGTGCAGTCCTTTCACTGTGAAGATGCAGGGATTAAGGATATGCTCCAAGATATTGCAATAGAAGAATTCAGCCACTTAGAAATGGTGGGCCAACTCATAGAAATGCACACCAAAAACGTTGACCAAACAGAAGCTTACAAAAGCACTTTGTTTGCGGTGCGTGGCGTAGGCCCACACTTGTTGGACAGCCAAGGTCAAGCTTGGACGGCAGCTTATGTCAACGAAGGCGGCGATGTGGTGCGCGATTTGCGTGCTAATATCGGTGCGGAAGCAGGAGCCCGCCAAACCTACGAAGAGTTGATTAAACTAGCACCGGATATGGGAACGAAAAAGACGTTGCAGTTTCTGCTGACTCGCGAAATTTCTCACACTCAAATGTTCATGAAAGCTCTGGAAGCGCTGGGCAAACTCACCGATCCGATGTTCGGCAATATTCCGCCAGATTCCACTGTGGATCTCTACTTTAACTTGTCCACAAATGGCAAGGATGAACGCGGGCCGTGGAACTCGGAACCTACTTTCCAATACATTGCCGATCCCGCTCCCAAAGCTTAATTTGATAGTTGTGTAACCTGGGTGCCGAGTGAAGATTTAAGCTCAGTGTTAAGTAATTTTTAAGCCGCGCACCTTCTTTTGTAAGGTGTGCGGCTTAGAAACTTTAAGCCCAGTGTTGAGTAATTTTTAAGCCGCGCACCCTAGGATATCGAAGTTTTGTGTTGAGTAATTTTTAAGTCACGCGCCCTAGGGTGTTATAATTATTTGAAATTCCGATCGAACCTTAACATCCTATCTATATTGAAATTGCGATCGACCTATTTATTAGTTTCTCACGGCAGCCGCGACCCCAGACCCCAACAAGCTTTGGAAAACCTAGGTCAACTGCTGTCTCAAAATTTGGCTGACTCGTTCCCCGCAGTAGCAACCGCCACCTTAGAACTCGGGCCCGCACCGCTGCACGAACAAATTTGCAGTTTTGGCGAACGTACCCTGTCGCTGGGACTGACAGAATTGCAAATACTGCCTGTATTTTTATTGCCGGGAGTTCACGTCGCCGAAGACATACCGGCAGAGGTGGAAATTGCCCAAAAAACTTTTGGTGACAAGCTAAAAATTGCATTGTGCCCGCATTTAGGTTCCCAGGAAGCAGGCTTAACAAAATTGGTGAAAAGTCAGATGGAAGAGGTGACTTTTCTCCCCAATCTGCTATTGCCAAAATGGATTTTATTATCTCACGGCAGCCGTCGCCCCGGAGGTAACTCGATTGTTGAGGAAATCGCTAGCAAACTCGGTGCGCTGACAGCGTATTGGTCAGTAAAGCCGAGTTTGGAAGAGCAAATTGAGAGTTTGGTTCGTGGTGGACAGCAGCAAATAGGAATTGTGCCATACTTCTTATTTAATGGAGGAATTACAGATGCGATCGCCAAAAATGTCGCACAGCTAAAGCAGCAATTTCCTACGGCGGAACTTCATCTCGCAAATCCTCTAGGCGCAAGTGTACAATTAGCAGACTTAATTGGGAATTTAATTCAAAAATGAACCCCAGAGGCACAGAAGAGGTAAAGGAAGCAAGAAAAATGTCTTTAGGAAAAGTGTATTTAGTAGGTGCGGGGCCCGGAGATCCGGGTTTGATGACCTTGAAGGGAAAAGCTTTGTTAGAGTGTGCGGATGTGGTGATTTATGACGCTTTAGTCAGCCCTCAAATTTTGGCATCAATCAACCCCCAAGCAGAACGAATTGATGCCGGAAAACGCAAAGGGCGTCACTCGTTAATGCAGGACGAAACCACTCAGTTAATGATAGAAAAAGCTGGAGATAATGCGATCGTAGTTCGTCTCAAAGGCGGCGATCCTTTTATCTTCGGCCGCGGCGGCGAAGAAATGGAAGAGTTGGTAAAAGCTGGAGTGTCAGTAGAAGTCGTCCCCGGCGTAACTTCTGGGATTGCGGCCCCTGCTTATGCGGGAATTCCTTTAACACATCGATCGTACAGTTCCTCTGTCACCTTTGTCACCGGTCACGAATCAGCGGGAAAATATCGACCGGAGGTAAATTGGCAGGCGATCGCCCGTGGCTCGGAAACCATTGTAGTATACATGGGAATCCACAATTTGCCTTACATTATCGGTCAGTTAACAGCAGCCCAATTGAGTGCAGAAACGCCCATAGCCTTAGTGCGCTGGGGAACGCGGCCGGAACAAGAAGAATTGATCGGGACTTTGGGTACAATTGTAGAGCAAGTTGAGGCGATCGGATTTGCAGCACCTGCGATCGCGGTAATCGGAAATGTTGTCAATTTGCACTCGATATTGTCTGGCTGTCGGCCATATCAGACGGCGGTTGAAACCGCACCTACACAAACGATGTCCGCCTCCGCGGGCTGAAGAAAATAAATTAATTTTAACCGTCTTTGTCTTCAACCCGCGGATGCGGGTTTTGTCTGTGTAGACGCGGTTTCAACCGCCGTCTCTTCTTCGTATAGACGCGGTTTCAACCCCCGCATCTTCTTCTCATTCAACGCGCCACCTGCCGCATATACTCCCCCCACAACTGAGCGGCATTTGCACTACCTCCGGCAGTCGGAGAATTATCATCATTTCCCAACCAAACTCCTGTCACCAGTTGCTGACTCGGAATATAACCGACAAACCACAAATCTCTATTATCATTAGTCGTGCCTGTTTTTCCAGCTTCTCCCAAGCCCAAAGCAGCACTGCTACCCGTACCTCCCCGCACCACACCTTGCAGCATATCAGTCATCGTATCCGCTACTGCTTCAGAAACTAACTGCCGATTGGCAATGCCATCTTTTTGATACTCATAAATCACCCGGCAACTGTTAAAATCATTTCGATCTTTGCAATCGCTGCTGTCAATAATTCGCTTAATTACGTGGGGGCGATTTCCTAAACCCCGATTGGCCAAAACCCCGAAAGCACCCGTTAATTGCAACACATTAACTTCACTTTCACCTAATACTAAACCCGGATTAGAACGCAGTTCAGAAGTAATCCCCAAACGCCTAGCCATTTGCACTACATTGTCTAAACCGACATCTTGTTGTGCTATTCGCAAAGCAATTGCATTTTCCGACAATGCCAAGCCGCGATACATATCAGTATTACCGCTGGTTCTTTCGCAACCACTATAACTTTGTCCTCCCCAGGAAAGGGGAGCGCAAGAATAAGTTTTATCGGGTGAGATTCCCCGTTCCAGGGCGGCTGCATAGGTGAAAATCTTAAATGTAGAACCAGGCTGTCTCAAAGCTTGAGTAGCCCGATTAAACTGACTTTTCAAGTAATCTACGCCCCCAACTAAAGCTAAGACTTCCCCGGTTGTACTATTGAGAGTTACCACGGCTCCTTGAGAAAAGCCAGCACTTGCTCCGGCATTTTCAACAGCATTTCTGAGGGAAGCTTCAGCCACTTTTTGCAGGCCGGGATTCAAACCTGTTTCTACAATGAAATTGCCTTCTCTGGCTAACTGCTCCCCCAGCAAAAACTCCAATTCGTCAAATACATAACTGTAGAAATAAGGAGCGATCGTACTTTGAAGATATTGGCGTGCTTTGGGATTGATCTCAATTCGCGATCGCCTTGCGCGATCGGCTTCTTCCTGAGAAACCGTCCCCAGTGCCCGCATCCGTTCGATCACTCGATCGCGATACTGCACCGCCAACTGATAATTTTGAATCGGATTAAAACTGTTGGGAGCAGGCAAAATCCCTGCCAAAGTTGCCGCCTCTGATAAAGTTAAATCCCTCGCCGACTTCCCAAAATAAAACCGAGCCGCATCTTCAAAACCGTAAAGGTCAATCCCCAAAAACACCCGATTTAAATAAGTCAGCAACAGCTCATCTTTGCTGTAATAATTCTCCAGTTTCAACGCCACTACAGCTTCCCGCAACTTGCGTCCCGCCGAATCTTGAGTGCCCACATAATCTCGAAACAAACTCCTCGCTAACTGCTGCGTCACAGTGCTGCCGCCTTCGCGAATTCCTCCCCCGCGAACATTGGTCAAAAGCGCGCGCAAAACTCCGATCGGATCTACTCCCAAATGCCAATTGTAGCGACTGTCTTCCGAAGCAAGTACCGCCTTGGATAAATAGGGCGAAAAATCCTGTAATTGCTTTAATTCTAAGTGAGCGTTGTTCTGAGGAGGACGCAGGGGAGTTTGCCCATCGCGCGCGTAAACAATCACGGGGCCATTGATACTTCTTGGCAGAGGCCGCACTTGAAACTTTGTCGATTCCATGCCTACCAACACGGCAATCAAAGCGGTGATTCCACTGACGCTGTAAAAGCTGTAACGCACAAGTTGCAAATACCAAGGCGGCGGATATACGTACTGAATTCTGACAGCGGCGGCTAGTTCCGGCGGCCCTAAAGTGAACACGTCTCCGTGACGCAGGGACATACTTTTAACTCGCCTTTTGCCATTGTAAATGCCGTTTGTGGAGTCTTCATCTTTGATGACAAAAGGAGTCCGCCGCCGAGTATCGCGCGACAGGGATAAGTGTACGTGACTGACAACTGGATTGCGAACTACTATATCTGAAGATTTGGACGATCGACCTAACAAATATCGATCGCCCAACAGCGGATAAACCTCAGCTTTAGCTGCACCGGCATCCTGTACCCACAATTCGGGTACTTTGGCATTAGGTTTCAGCGCTAGCTGGTTAAAATTAACCTTAGCAATAGTCTGGACTGCTTGGGTAATCGCACCCAAGATGGTTTGAGGTTTGCGGGGCGGCGGCGGTGGGGTCATATTTCGCTGTGCACTACGATCGAGCGATCGGCTCTTGCACCATTCTACTCGCAACTTTTGGCTAATTTCACGATCGGCTCACACTCTCTTAGCGATCATCGGCTAATGGCGATCGATTTTGGGGTTATTGGTGAACCCGCAATGCCAGCAGTTGATTGAGCAAATCTCCACCCAACCACCAAAAATCCCCATCTGACAACGCCGGATTAAATTCTCATATCAACTCCGCTAGCATCGGAATTGTAAAATCGAATTAACAGTCAATACTCAACTATCATTCAGTTTTTCGACCCCGAGTTAACACTCAACACTCAACACTCAACACTCAACAATAATTCCGGTGCCACCGGAACTTATATCATAAACTGGCCAAAAAATTCACACTATCGATAACAGTTATCCCCGATTTACCAACACAATTCGCATAATTAAAACCCCCCTTTTTCAAGGGGGGTTTACAGCCGAAAATCAGCTTGATTCTCCTTACATCGAAGAACCCAAACCGGCATAAGCACCGTAGAAGAAAAGACTCACAATGCTGAGAACACCGAGGCCTGCAACAGTAGCTACCAGCCACAAAGGAATTCTGCCACTTTCACTAAACATAGCCATCACCTCACTAATTTACAGCTAAACAAATTCGACGATCGAACTATCGAAAGCAAACTCAGACACCAGTTAATTAAAGAAATAACTGGAAAACAAAATACCCAAAACAAAAATCAGCAACAAACCCAAATACAAAGAAGTCCGGTTTAACTCAACAGGCTGCTCGTTGGGATTAGGAACGCGCTCAGGCATTGTAAACTCCTATCGTTGAATAAATTGCATTGCTGCGATCGCGCCCAAAAAGAAAATTGTTGGGACACCTAAAGTATGAACTGCCAACCAGCGCACCGTAAAAATCGGATACGAAATTGGCTCATTATTTGGGGTTCTGCTCGTCATTTTTCCAAATCCTTGTTAAATTACTTGGCAATGAACTGATCTACTTGTTTCTTAGCTTCAAAGCGATCCGAAATAATCGGCACTTCTTCCCGCTGCGGTGTGAAATACTGGTTAGGGCGAGGAGTTCCGAAAGCATCGTAAGCCAAACCCGTTTGCACAAACAGCCATCCAGCAATAAACAAAGCCGGAATGGTGATGCTGTGAATTACCCAATAACGGATACTTGTAATAATGTCCCCAAACGGACGTTCTCCAGTTGTACCAGCCATTTAGAATCCTCCTTTCAACAACAAATTGACAGACAATCTCTATTACTATTCTACTATCAAGCAGCTTGCGCTGAACCTTGATATTTAAGTAGAGTACCGCTCGCGCCGATCACAAATCCGCGATCGGGGCCCATAAAGACAATCCTGTAAAAATTAGCGGGAACATCTTCTACTTCGCGGTCTTTTAGCCAAGTTTTCCCGCCGTCCAAACTGCACAGCAAATTGCCGCCGCCACCGGCTACCCAAACTTCATTATCAGTCCGGTAAGCCATGTCCAGCAAACCCCAACTCGCCTTGCGATCGGGAAAAAACGGTTTTCCCCAACCTTCAGGATTGGACGGGTCGCTAAACTGAATCTGACCGCCGCGGGCGAGCATCCACAAACGCCCATCCTTGGTAAAGCCCATATTTTGCAAGCGGCGAGAACTATTGCGGTTGTGAGGTTCCCAAGCTTCTTGTCCTGGTTTCCACACCGAGTAGAAATTGCCCTTCGAGGAAACCGCAACATACTGCCCGTCTTCAGAACGGTTGATATTGCGAACTACCCCAAAAGAATCCTGCACGACAGCTTTCCAATTTTTGCCGCCGTCGGAAGTCCGGTAAATCGCCCCGACATCGGTGGTCATCTCGGCGGAATTCGGGCCCAAAGCCGCGATCGTACTCGGAGAACCGGGCAACTGAGAGCTCAAAGCAATCCGCGTCCAAGACTTGCCCTCATCGTTCGTGTGGAGCAAAACAGAAGGCTGGCCGACAATCCAGCCTTCTGAACCGGAAAAACTCACCGACGCAAAACGCGACCTCGGATCGTCGATATCCAGTGCTATAGGCTTCCAGCTAGTGCCACCGTCAAGGGTTTCGAGCAGAGTCGCCTCAGAACCCACAACCCAGCCGTGCTGAGGATTGCCCGTAAAGGCAATATCCTGCAAATTAGCTTCCGTCGGCAAGGAAATCACTTGCCAGGGGTTGTAACTCACAGAACCGATGGTGCTGCAACTCGTACAGATGAGCGCAGCCGCCAATAACATTACAATTCGTTGCCAAAATCTCACAATCGTTTTACTGCAAACCATACATACTAAGTAACAACAAGAAACCAACGACCAAGCCGCCAAAAATCAGCAAACTTTTCTGACCTTCGGTCATGCCGTTGACACCGACACCGTAGCGCTGATTTGCCTTAAATCCCGATACCCCTTCCTGCTGACCGAGATTTTGAAACACCGACTTGCGCGCCCCGCAAACGGGACAGACCCAAGTTTGGGGCAAATCTTCAAAAGCCGTGCCAGAGGCAATGTCATTTTTAGGATTCCCTTTTTTCGGATCGTAGACGTAGCCGCAGGCGCGGCACTCGTGCCGATCGAGGGTTTTGGTTTCAGTGGCTCGATCGCTCATAGCTCAAAAAGAGTAGGTAAGCTAATCTTAAAATATACATTAAAAATTATTGCAGAAGATGGAGGATTAATCTCAACTAACTCGTAATTTTAGCTACCCAAAATCTATATAATGTAACAGACAAGTTACAGAACCCTTTCACCTAGGCAGTAATTATTCACCGTGTTTGCACTCAGCGGCTACGAGTATTTCTTAGGCTTCCTGTTAATTTCCAGCCTAGTCCCTATCCTCGCCCTCACGGCGTCTAAGGTACTGCGGCCTAAAAGTCGTCCCTACGACCGACGCACTACCTACGAATCTGGCGTCGAGCCGATCGGCGGAGCCTGGATTCAGTTCAACATCAGATATTATATGTTCGCGCTAGTCTTCGTCATCTTCGACGTAGAGACCGTCTTCCTCTATCCTTGGGCGGTTGCTTTCAACCAGCTAGGACTGTTGGCTTTCATCGAAGCCTTGTTTTTTATCACGATCCTCGTTATTGCTCTTGTCTATGCATGGCGCAAAGGAGCCTTGGAATGGTCTTAAGTTCTGACAAATCACAAAAACCTCTAATTGTCAACCCCGCTATTCGCCCAGAAGTCACATCCGAATTATCAGAGAATGTCATCCTAACTACGGTTGATGACCTCTACAATTGGGCGAGACTTTCGAGCCTGTGGCCGCTGCTTTACGGTACCGCTTGCTGCTTCATCGAATTTGCAGCTTTGATCGGATCGCGCTTTGACTTCGACAGATTCGGCTTAGTACCGCGATCGAGTCCCCGGCAAGCCGACCTGATCATCACCGCCGGCACAATTACCATGAAGTACGCCCCCATCTTGGTGCGGCTGTACGAACAAATGCCGGAACCCAAATACGTGATCGCGATGGGTGCTTGCACCATCACCGGCGGAATGTTCAGCGTAGACTCCACGACAGCAGTCAGAGGCGTTGACAAACTGATTCCCGTAGACGTGTACATCCCCGGCTGTCCCCCTCGCCCAGAAGCGATTATTGACGCAATTATCAAACTGCGGAAAAAAATCGCCAACGATTCCATGCAAGAACGGGCCAATTTGCTGCCAACCCACCGCTACTACACCAGACCCCACAAAATGAAAGTAGTAGACGACATTTTGGACGGCAAATACTTGTCAGTTCCCGGCCGGATGGCGCCACCGAAAGAATTGACCGAAGCAATGGGAATGCCAGTACCGCCGGCTTTGCTTGCAGGACAAAAACAGGAGGTAAACCGTGGCTGAGACAGAAACCTCAATTGTTGAAGCCGGGAAGGTTTCCCAGTGGTTGACTCAGAATGGCTTTGAACACGAAGCTTTAGCGGCCGATAATTTGGGCGTGGAGATATTAAAGGTCGATCGAGACTTCTTAATTCCGATGTCAACAGCACTGTATGCCTACGGGTTTAATTATATGCAGTGCCAGTGCGCCTACGACCAAGGGCCGGGAGAAGATTTAGTCAGCGTCTACCACTTGGCTAAGTTGACAGATAATGCTTCCCATCCCGAAGAAGTGCGCGTCAAAGTATTCATTCCCCGCGAAGATCCGAGAGTACCATCAGTCTACTGGATTTGGAAAGCGGCCGACTTTCAAGAGCGGGAATCCTACGATATGTACGGCATTGTCTACGAAGGACATCCAAATCTGAAACGGATTTTGATGAACGAAGATTGGGTAGGCTGGCCGCTGCGGAAAGATTACATTTCCCCTGATTTCTACGAACTGCAAGACGCTTATTAAGTGAGTTTTGCGAGGGCGGGTTTAGAACATAAAATTTGACTTTTGCAGTTGAGTTTTATGTGAAACTCGCCCTCTATTTTTTAGCTACTTAGGATTTTTTAACCAGAGATACACGCACACTGGCTACGACAACTTTTCAGCTTTTCTATGCTCATTCCAAATGCAAAAAATGCAGTTGTTGATATTCGTAAACTTCGTGACTACTGCCTCAATCCAGAACACGACGATGGCAAACACAAAGCGCGACTTTTTTCATCAATACTGGGGATGACACCTGACAATGCTGAGGAATTGCGCCAAATTTTGCTGGAAGTCATTCAAACTCACGAAGCTCAGTTAGGTAGGCGGGATGGGTTCGGGCAACGCTACACCCTAGATTTCACGATTGAATGGCAAAATAGAAGTGCAACCCTTCGGAGTGGCTGGGTTATTGAGCATGATTCCGAGATTCCGAGATTAACAACCTGCTATCCTCTGTAATGTCTGGAGGTAATAAGAGTGACAAAGAATACAATTAAATTACTAGATGTCGTTGCCTTAACCGTTGACATTCCTGAATACAATCTGTGGCGCGGACAAGTAGGGACTGTGGTTGAACTGTTGGCTGATGGTGCAGCGTTTGAGGTGGAATTTAGCGATCGCAACGGACGCACTTATGAATCTGTCGGGCTGCATCCAGAGCAAATCATGGTGTTGTACTTTGAGCCAGCATCACCGGATCGCAAACCCGAAATGGTTACAGCATAAGCGGCACAATAACTTGCGGACTTTATAAAAAATTGGATTTCAGGTTGATAAGTGAAATAGCTAATAAACCTGCGATCTTTAATGATACCGTTTAATGGGTCAGCAAATTAAATAATCTGGTGGTTCATCAAAATGACCACTCTGACCGCAGAAATCCTTTGTTATGAGGCGGCAATATTTTCCGCAGCAGAGTCTCAACACCCAGAACCTCTGCTTTACGGCATCACAGACGGAAAGGCTATTGGGACATATTTGGAGCAAAATTTCAGACTCTATCTCAAGCAGCGATATGAATTTATAGATGGTAATTCAGCAAGCGGCATCGATTTCCCAGGGATATTAGTTGACGTGAAGGTAACAAGCATTAGGCAACCGCAGTCGTCATGTCCTTTCAAATCTGCAAGGCAAAAGATTTTTGGGCTGGGATATTCATTGATTATCTTTGTTTACGAAAAGACAGACAACAGTACCATCCGAAGTGCAACACTGAATATTTTGCATACAATTTACGTGAGTGCGGAAAGAACAGCAGATTTTCAAATGACCCGTGGAATTCGCAATATTTTAGACAATGAAGGCAATAAAGATGATTTGCTTGCTTTCATGTTTGACAAAAATTTACCTGTTGACGAAATTGAAGCAGCTAACATTGCCGACGAAATACTGAGAAACCCACCCTTGCAAGGTTTTTTGACCATTTCTAATGCGTTGCAATGGCGACTTCAGTATGGAAGAGTCATTGAGCGTGCTGGACAACAGGAAGGTGTCATCGCAGTTTATCAATCTAACCGATGAGTTCCAACGATCGCAAAACCAAACTAGAATACGGGGATTTTCAGACACCGCTGGAATTAGCCGAGATGGTGTGTCGGAAATTGATACAACTTGATGTTAACCCCAAAGTCATCATTGAGCCAACTTGCGGGATAGGTAATTTCATTAAAGCTGCTGCAAATTCGTTTCCATCGGCCAGCAAGATTATCGGGGTTGAAATCAATCAAAGTTATTTAACAGAAATCAGACTAAATAAGCAATTATTGCAGGATGAGAAATGCGAGATATTTCATGGCAATTTCTTTCAATTTGATTGGGAATCGTTAGTTAATCAATACACAGATAGACTGCTTATACTTGGCAACTTTCCTTGGGTGACAAACTCACAACAAGGAACTATTAGTAGCGACAATTTACCTAAAAAAAACAACTTTCAAAAGCACGGTGGCTTAGATGCTCTCACAGGTAAGAGTAACTTTGATATCTCAGAATGGATGCTGATTCAGACGGTGCAATGGCTGCAAAATCGCGATGCGGATCTGGCAATGCTTTGCAAAACTTCCACTGCTAGAAAGTTATTGAGTTACATTCACTCAAAAAAACTTAATCTCACTAGCTGTGCAACTTACACAATAGATGCTAAAAAGTATTTTGGTGCAAATGTGGATGCGTGTTTGTTATACTGCAAGTTTGACTTAAGTTCACAAAACTACTTTTGCCATGTATTTAGCAGTTTACAAAGTTCTGACGGTCATCGAATCGGATATCACAACAATCTCCTGGTTAAAGATATAGATTCTTTCAATAAATTGAGTAATTTATATGCTGTAAATTCAGGAACGAAATGGCGATCGGGCGTCAAGCACGACTGTTCGGGCGTGATGGAGTTTCGGAAAATTGATAATTTGTTTGTCAATGGATTTGGGGAAGCTGTCGATCTTGAGGAAACTTATCTATTTCCGCTATTTAAAGGATCTGATGTTGCTCAAAATCGCATTAATGCTACCGATCGATATATCCTAGTTACTCAAAAGTTCATGGGTGAATCAACCGAAAATATCAAAACTATAGCTCCTAAAACCGGAATTTATCTAGAGAAGTGCGGTAAATATCTAGATAACCGCAAAAGCAAAATTTATCAAAATAACCCTCGATTTTCGGTTTTTGGAGTAGGCGATTATAGCTTCCAACCTTGGAAAATTGCGATTTGCGGGCTTTATAAAAAATTGGATTTTAGGTTAATCGGTGAAATAGGTAATAAACCTGCGATCTTTGATGATACTGTTTATACCAATTTCCTAAAATAGTGCTACAGTTAGTAGGTGTACCTTTGGTGAATTAGTACCCAAATATAAAGAATAA
>NZ_JAUBPW010000137.1:0-4357 GCF_036700965.1 Microcoleus sp. Pol8_D6
GCCGCTTTTACCAACAAGGTATGCGGGCTGCAACCCTGATTCGGTCTATCTCTTAGGCATCTTTGTCACCCCCCCAGCTGTTACTGATACAATGTTGAGATCACGCAGGGATTGAAAGAGACTGCGGGATAAAATTGCTCTCAGAGTGCGATCGGATATAACCATTGACAATAGGGCAACGCAGGACACTGCATTGCCATTTCCCTACCTCAAGATAATCAATCTTCCTCGATAAGAGATATAACCATCGCCCGATTAATTGTAGGGGAACCGCACGGCGTCGTCTCCTGACTGTAGGGAGTATAAATTCCGATACCACCGGATTTGATATAACTCCTATTTCATACATTCAACCATCTGCTGTTCCAGCTTAGCCAACAATGTATCCACATCGGTTGCCGCTTCCTCAAAACAAACAGGAGGTTCAGGCTTAGGTTCAAAAAAAATTAACTTAATTTGACCTTCACCGATCGCCAAAATCGCCACTTCTGTCTCAGGTTTGTGAGCATTCAAAACACCTACAACTTCCTGAATATGACTTTTTACTTGACGGTTCAACTCCTCAACCGCCTCTTTCTTACAATACACAAAACGCGCAGTTTCTGCAACATCAATTGCCAAAATCTCCTCGCTTTCCTCTCCCCTTTCCAGAAATAGCCCCCAAGCCAAAGCAGCCAATTCATTTTGATTAGCTTTCACGAATTTATCTAATTTGCGGCTCCAGCTATTTTCGTTGGGTTTGGACTCAGGGCTATCAAATAGAAACATTTTCTCTTCTTGCTTGTAGAAACTAATATTTTGCAGTCAGTTGTCAGTTAGCAGTTGGCGGTTGGCAGTTGGCTGTTGACTGTTGTCATTAGTTACCCATGCCCAATGGCCCATCCCCAATTACAAATTAGCAATTCCCAATTACCCAAAACCGCTGCGTTTCTATCTTATACCAGATTGCACGCGCCAGAGCGCCGCATAAATTCCGTCCTGTTCGATCAGTTGTTCGTGCTGCCCCGATTCTACCACTAGCCCCTCTTCCATGACACAAATGCAATCGGCATTGCGGACAGTAGAAAGACGGTGGGCGATCGCAATTGTAGTGCGATTCTTGGTAATTCGTTCGAGAGATCGCTGAATTGCCGCCTCCGTCTCGTTATCCACCGCTGAAGTAGCTTCGTCAAGAATCAAAATCGGCGGATTCTTCAAAACAGCCCGCGCAATTGCAATTCGCTGCCGCTGCCCCCCCGACAATTTTTGACCGCGTTCCCCAACAATAGTGTTGTAACCGTCCGGCAATTGGGCGATAAACTCGTGAGCCTCCGCAATTTTAGCAGCATTTACTATCTCTCGATTAGTTGCCTCAAAACTGCCGTAAGCAATATTTTCTGCCACCGTACCGTGAAACAAAAACACATCTTGACTCACCAATCCGATCGCTCTCCGCAAATCTTTTAAATTCAGGTTATTTAGTTCTATACCGTCGAGATAAATATTGCCATGCTGTACCTCGTACAGCCTCAATATCAGTTTCACCAGCGTACTTTTTCCCGAACCAGTAGCGCCAACAATTGCAGTAGTTTTTCCCGCAGGCAGAGTCAGAGAAAAATACTGCAAAATGGGCTTTCTTTGATTGTAAGAAAAAGTAACATTTTTAAATTCCAACTCACCCTTAATCGAACTAACAGGCCGCCGAATATCACCCGTATGAATTGCGATCGGAGTATCCAACAAATTCATCACCCGATTAGTAGAAGCCATGGCGCGCTGGTATTGATCCAGAGTATTTCCCAGGCGAGTCAGAGGCCACAGCAACCGCTGGGTCAAAAACACCAAAACGCTGTAAGTTCCCACAGACAATCGGCCCGCCACCACCTCCAAACCGCCCAGAAATAGTGTTGCAATAAACCCCAAGAAAATCACAACCCGAATCAGCGGAATAAAAGCTGCCGAAAGTACGATCGCCCGTCGGTTGCTTTGGCGGTAAGCTTGGCTTTGTGCTTCGATGCGCTGAATTTCATAATCTTCGGAAGTAAAACTTTTAATAGTAGTAATTCCCATCAAATTATTCGACAGTTGTCCGTTCAGAAAACTCACCTTTTCCCGCACGTCAGCATAGAAAGGAGCAAGGCGATTTTGAAAGGCGATCGAACCCCAAATAATAAAAGGTATCGGCAGCATTGACAGCCCAGCAACACCAGGAGAGGCAGCAAAAAAAGCCGCGCCAATCACAACAACAGTGGTAATTACCTGAATCACCTCATTAGCACCGTCGTCCAAAAAACGTTCGAGTTGATTGATATCATCATTGAGAATAGAAATCAAACCGCCCGTGCTGCGTTCTTCAAAATAAGCTAATTCTAATTCCTGCAAATGGCTGTAAGCTTCCAGACGCAAATCGTGTTCAATATCCTGAGCCAAATTGCGCCACAAATAATCATAGGCATATTCAAAAACAGATTCCAATGTCCAAACAATCAAACTCACAAAAGTAATAATTGCCAGTTGCCAAAAGACATCTTTTATGCCCCACTCAGCGAGGATAGAATCTTGCTGTTTTACCACCACATCAACGGCAATACCGATTAATGCTGGCGGCGCTAAATCAAAGAATTTATTCAGCAGGGAACAGATACTTGCCAGCCAAGCTTTCAGGCGGTAGCGGCGGCCGTACTTCAGCAGCCACTTTAGGGGATGGACAGGTTTTAATGGATTTGGTGATGCTTGAGAATCATTCATAGGGCATGGGGCATGGGAAATAGGGCCGAGAATTAAAAATTAGTAGGGTGCTCGGCGCGCACCTTACCCTTGTTTAATTTTTAATTCTCAAATGCCCGGTTCCTAGGCTTTAAACGTTAACACTGGCTTCACTGTAGACATTTTTTGACCGATTGACAAATCCACACTAGATCAATTCTGTGAAGTCAGCAGTTTAATCTAAAATCTAAAATCTAAAATCTAAAATCTAAAATCTAAAATTTATTGACGGTGAATGCCACACAGCTCTTTGAACAACTCGCGGACGCATCGGGCTATTACTCGCTGGCGGGCTAGTTTGACAGGAGTGCCGCCCTTTTTGCGCCGCCTCAAATTTTCAGCCGGCGACATTTCCTCCGCATCGACACCGTGACCGTAAACAAATTTTAGTGGTGGATTGTTGCGCGCAACTTCCAGGCGACAGAAACACCACTGCCAAAGTGCTTTCCTGCACAGCGCGCTGCCAGATTGTTTACCCTTTTTCTTCTGGCCGCTATCTTCGCGAATCACTCCCATGCCGACGGCTCGCATGAAACGGCGCTCGGACAGTTTGAGTTTTGATTCCTTCCCGGTCTGGCGGTTTTTGCGGATTTTTACTTCCGGTCGCCCATCTTGGAGAAAATCTTGGATTGGATAGATTGCTCCGAGCAAATAGCCCTGGAGTTGATAGCCAAACCCGAATTTTGTGAAAATCTGTCGGTATTCATCAAACTGCGGATGGTCAATCAGTTGCACCAACTGTTTTTTAAGAGTGAATATTTCTTCCTCAATTTCGCAATACTGCTTAGCAGCCCAGCGCGTTTGAGGCTCTATGCCGGAGCCGATCGTTGCTTCCAAAATGCGATCGTACTTTTTCGATTTCCTTTTTCCTGCAAGCCAGCCCCACAGCAGCGGCGCCAAATCATCTTGGAGCTTAGCCGATCGCACTAAAGCAACCTCTGGAAGTTGCCAAGCTAGTTCCTGCCTCATTCTGTTGATTATGGGACTTTGGAGTCGGTTGAGGTGCTCGAGTCGCAAACAGATATTCTTAATCTGACTAACCAGGGGGTCGCGGATTTTAAGGTAGCTACTTTCTGCTGGCTTGTCAAAGTACCAACAGGCGATCGCAAATGCGTCAATGTCATCGGTCTTCGCTCCGCTCTTGCCTTCCTTTCCCATTAGCTCTGCCCTGTAGTTGGGTAGCTTGCTGTTGGAAATCATGCGAATTTCGCAGCCCCAATCGCCAAGCTTGTTTACCCAGAGCCGTGCATAGTTTATGCCTGTCGGTTCGCAAATGGCTATTACTTTGTCAGCTTGGAAGCTGTCAATTTTTGCTTTTAATCGATTCAAGTTTTCAATGTTCGCTTGATACACTTCGATGTCGGCGTCGAAGTAATAATCACGGGGATTGCTGGGTTTTTCCAGCATGAAGCACGCGGCGATTGATGACCGAGAAACGTCAATGCCGACGATTAAATATTTCATCTAATTGTGGGAGAGAAAGGGGTTGAGAATAAGGACGAGTGAGCCTACGAATCTCCCAAAAGCACAAGTGCTTATACCAATTTCCTAAAATAGTGCTACAGTTAGTAGGTGTACCTTTGGTGAATTAGTACCCAAATATAAAGAATAA
>NZ_JAUBPW010000138.1:0-4353 GCF_036700965.1 Microcoleus sp. Pol8_D6
TTCGGCTCCGAGTTAACAATTTTTCTTAATTTTACATCATCTTGCATTTGTCTCACATTTATTTGAAATGACTATATTTATACGCGAGAAAGCCATTTACCTGATCTGTCAGATGTTACGCCCAGTAAAAAAGAACGATACATCAATGCAGGTTACCCCATCGGTAGTTTGGGTAAAATGGGACGCTTTTTAATTCAAGGTGAGCCAGGAACTCAACTGATTGAAGAATTACAACCTCTCGACACTGAATTGCAAATAGACAAACCTGCCCAATCTATATTTGTTTCCACCAATTTGGAGACTCTACTGCGGCAACACAATGTTACTCATCTCCTGTTTACAGGAGTTACCACTGAGTGCTGTGTGCTAGGCAGTTATCGCCATGCCAGCGATCTAGGTTTTTACTGCCTATTACTAGAGGATTGCTGTGCGGCATTAACACCGTGGGAACATCAGGCTGCCATTGATGTAGTGCTTGGAGAAAACGGCGCAATTGGTTGGGTTACATCTTCCGATAAATTGTTAACGCTTTAATGACGAATTTGATCTGCCCAAGGCGTGAGTTGTTGAAAACTCCACTTCAATCCGTAGTCAATCACTAATCCAATTATCCCAATTAAGGCAATGCAGAACAAAACTTTATCGGTTTGCAAAAAACGTTGAGCTTGAATAATTTTGAATCCTAAACCATTTTGGGAAGCTACCAACTCAGCAATCACTAAAAAGTTCCAGGCACCCGAAATATTGACGCGAAGGGTATCAAGAACACTGGGAAATGCGGCAGGAATAATCACTTTAAACACAACATCTCGACGAGTTGCACCAAGTGTATAAGCGACGTTAATCATCTCGTTGGGAATAAACTTGACTGCATCTGCAACCATGATGGCGTTATATAGCACAACCCCCAACATGATAATCAGGATTTTAGAGGGTTCTTCTAAACCCAACCAGATGACAATTAGAGGAACAAAGGCTGTGACTGGCATATAACGAACCGTGCCAACAATCGGCGCAAAGAGACTATCTAGACTGTAAAACGTCCCCATCGCCAGTCCTATGGGCACACCAATAATTCCTGCAACAACAAAACCTGCCAGAACACGAGTGCTACTCGCTAGGACATCTACGATTAAGTTTTCATCGGTGAACATTTTGATTCCGGCATCAATCACTGATGCTGGTGTTGGCAAGAACATGGGGGGCACGAGTTTAAGGGAACTGATCGCCATCCACAACAGCAATGGCACAATTAGAGCAAGCCCAACAAGCAGCAATGATAACCATCTGGGAAAACCCTGACGTATACTCCAGAAAACTGACGGTTTCAAGTAGCTATATTCACGGGGGGCAGGTTCAGGCGTTGTCATAGTAGATTGAGCCATTGAGAGTACCTTTACTATTATTTTTGGCAAGAAACTAGAGTCTGTCCGCACAGTTTGATTTTGTTAACACAAAGGATTTGGACAAGTATTCAGCCTTACAAAGGACTTACGCAAAATTTCGTATTTCTTAGAGCTTTAGCCTTAGTTGTTTAAAAAAATGCAGACAACAATAGCTTGCGAAGGATTAAGCTGTTCTGCATTTAAACTGTATGTCAAGAAATAATCAAAGTCTTGTGAGATGGGCTTCGAGCAGCGTCCCGAATATGCAATTTAAATGCGCGACAGCTTAGAGCGTAGTTGCTGCTAGAAAAATTTGAGATATCGTTGAATTTCCCAGTCAGAGACATGAGTGTGATATTCCTGCCACTCCTGAGATTTAAATTGCACATAGGTTTTGTACATCAACGAACCCATTACTTTCTCGCTTAAGGGATCACGGGCAAAGGCAGTGATTGCCTCATCCAGGTTACGCGGTAGGAAGTTAATTCCCATGTCTACCAGTTGTTCTAGCGAGTAGTTGTACATATTTTCGGTATGGGGATCTCCTGGATCGAGTCCTTCTCGGATGCCTTCCAACCCTGCTGCTAGGAGCATTGCTGCACCCAGATAGGGGTTGCTAGAAATATCTGCTGCACGGCACTCTACCCGCCCCCCTGCTAAGGGAATCCGCAGCATATTGGTACGGTTGTTATTTCCGTAGCAGATATAAACAGGTGCCCAGGTAAAACCAGACATACTACCCCTGGCAATTAGGCGCTTATAACTGTTCACAGTTGGCGCAATGACAGCACAGATAGCAGGAGCATGGCGAAGGATGCCTGAAATGAACTGATAGCCTAGCTTAGAGAGTTTACATCCCCTGGTATCTTCAGACTCGTAAAATAGGTTTTCTCCTGTCCTTATGTCTGCCAGCGACATATTGTAGTGAGCACCACTGCCCGTGCGGTTGGCGAAGGGTTTGGGCATGAAGGTGGCGAAGAAGCCATGCTTACGAGCTATTTCTTTTACCATCAGCCGGAAGAAGGTGAAACGATCTGCCATCTTCAGGGCATCACAGTAGGCAAAATCCGTTTCAAATTGCCCGTTCCCATCTTCGTGGTCAAAGGAGTAGACATCCCAACCCAAGCTATTCATTGCCTCGACAATTTCCTTTACCCAGGTGTAGTTGTCGAGTAGTCCTTGCAGGTCGTAACAGGGTTTTGCCAAGGTGTCGTGATCGCTAACGGGGGTAATTCCCTCCTCCGTTTCTTTGAGAATAAAAAATTCCGTCTCAATCCCTAAATTGAAGGTAAACCCCATACTGGCAGCTTCTGCCAGAACTCGCTTAAGAATTCCACGGCTACAGGCTTCAAAAGGCTTTTTCTGCAAATATAGGTCACTGGTAAACCAGGCAACCTCTGGGTTCCAGGGCAGAATTGTAACTGAATTGGGATCGGGGTGGGCAGCGACTTCTTCATCATTCACATCCTGGGGCACACCATCGAGTGCTGCTCCAGTAAATAATTCTGACCCCGCCATCATCTGCCCTAGATGAGACAGGGGAACAAATTTTGCTTTGCACATACCGTGAATATCGACAAAGCTGGCAAGGGCATACTTAACACCTTGAGACTCTAGGGATTGTTTGAGGGTTTGCAATTCAGGGGTTAGAGTTTCGGTCATTGTCTCGTTTTTATAAGTCAAATTTGGAAGTTGAGGTTAGTCTTATTAAGGAATACCTGTCTAAATGTTAGATATGGGTAAGATAAAATTAGCATAAATTACCGTTAAAATATACATTTACACGGTAGCATATCATGCTGGATGCTATAGCAGTCCTAAATCAGTCGCAAAATTGATTGAGATCAGAATCCTTGTAGTGCAAGCATCTTTCTGGCGTATGGCGCAAGCAAATCATTTAGGATTGCTATATTAGGTGTTAGGTGTTAGGTTGGGAGGCATTTCCTCCAAAGGTGTTCCCTCCACCAAGGCACGTTTTAGTTGTTCGCTGAGTTCAGCAATGCAGGTTTCTAAAATTTGCTTGCCAAAGCTGATATCCGCTTTGCTGGGAGTTCCAACCGCACCGTATACACTTTCTTTGTTGACGGTGTAGGCAAAGAAGCAACCAGCAGAACGATCCGGTTCATCCACTGCTTTATCTATCTGCACTAGATCGGGACGGAGTGACAACATGATAGAGGTTTCGGCACAATTGGCGTGGAAGTTTGCTGCATCCTGGTGGTAGAACTGATGAATGCTAGGCGCAATTTCCCAGATGGAGCGCAAGGCAATCCGCAAATCTGGGTAGGTATGTCGCACATTCTCTAAACCACAGCGCAGGGGTGCCCAGTTAGTGACGTGACCATTGAGTAACAGCAGGCGATTGAATCCAGCACTATAGACCCACTCGGCAATTTCCAGCACTAGCTGTGCTAGGGTTTCGGGACGCAGAGAAAGAGTCCCTGCCCATTTTTTGGAATGTCCCAAGGAACAGCCGTAAGGAAGGGCAGGCAGCACGGGAATTCCGGTTCTGGCAGAGACACCGTGGGCAACGGCGATCGCAGAAAAGGTATCTACGCCAACTGGTAAATGGAGTCCATGTTGTTCCGTTGCACCGACAGGCAGGATAACCATCGTCATCCCATCCTCCCGCAGCGCAGTAATTTGCTCCCAGGTCAGTTCTTCCCACAGCACGGGCTTTCCGCTCGAAGAGTTGCTCATTGTATCATTAGGGGTTCAGAAGGGCATCCCGGTTGGCGTCGTCGATCCAGGTATTCCTGCATAATTTGGTGGTAGCGCTCCTGCCCAAAGATGCGATAGTGACCGGGATAAACTGTCTCTACTGACAGTTTTTGCAGGCGTTCGTAGGTGGCAATATAGGTGGGAATGTGGCTGCAATGGAGTTCATCGAGCGGTAGTGGCCAAGAAGTAATGATGGTAAGATAGTAGCCTTGATAAGTTTTTTGTGAACTATGCCGAATTGTCCCGT
>NZ_JAUBPW010000058.1:0-47960 GCF_036700965.1 Microcoleus sp. Pol8_D6
AATCGCATCTATCACGGGATGGGATTATATTCTATCGGCACTAAATACTGTAGCATAATTTTGGAGAATTGGTATTATATGCAGATATTCAAAAATATTTTGGGTGTGAAAAGGAATGTTTAGGCTCCCCCCAGATTCATGGAGGAAATCTAAAATCTACAATCTAAAATCGAAAATCGAATGACCCCTCTAGCTGGGGCGAAAACGTTGGCTTTCATGCTGGTTACGTCACCTAATGTAAATGCGTGGGTTGAGATTTTGCCATCCAGCATGATATCATTAGGCTGCTCTATTTGGTTTGTTAATTTATATGGGTTGTTAATATAGAATTTACTAAATGAACCGCAGAGACCACAGAGGGGAGAGAAAGAGCAAATTAGAATTTATTGATATGAGTAAAATTTCATATTAAATCGGAGCTATTGAAATGAGATTGTTAAAAGCTTGGCGTTTAGTTTTATTAAGTATAGTTTTTGGAATGGCTGTAATTTTATCAAATTGCGGCACTCCTTCAAACACGGTTAGCAATAATTCTCCAACTGGGCCAACTCCTGCTGCGGTTCCGGCTGGGGCTTTAGTTTACGGTGCGGGCGGGCCGCCGGTCAATCTGGAACCGGGAAATATTACTGATGGCAATTCGGTGATTGTTATCGATCAAATTTACAATCGCTTGACTGATTTTAAACCGGGAACTGTGGAACTTGAGCCGAGTCTCGCTACTGAATGGTCAAGTTCTAAAGATGGTAAAACTTGGACTTTTAAGTTGCGTTCTGGGGTAAAGTTTCACGACGGTACGGATTTTGACGCGGAAGCTGTTAAGTTTAATGTGGATCGCTGGTGGGATGCCAAAAATCCTAACGGTTTTCGAGAAGCGGGCAAGAATTATCCGATTTGGAAAAATTTTTTTGGCGGGTTTAAGGGAGAAACAGATTCTTTAGTAAAAGATGTGGCAGTTGTTGATAAGTCTACAATTAAATTTGTTTTGAATCGACCTTTTGCTGCTTTTCCGTCGGCGATAGGTTCCGCTTATTTCGGGATGGCGAGTCCGGCGGCGGTGATAAAAGCTGGTGCTAAATACGGCACTCCGGGGTCGCTGGCTGTGGGTACGGGGCCTTTTGTGTTTCAGGAATGGCGATCTGGCGATCGCATAGTTTTGGAGAAAAATCCTAATTATTGGAAAACTGGCACGCCAAAAGTCAATCAATTGCTAATTCGTTTTGTTGATGATCCGGCGGCGAGACTCGCTCAGTTGCGAGCAGGACAACTTGATTTTACTGTGGATTTAACGCCGGATCAACTCAAAGAAGTTCAGGGAGATCCTAATTTAGAAGCTGTTGTGCGACCTTCTTTTAATGTCGGTTATTTAGCCTTAAATCCGACTTACGAACCTTTGTCAAAACCAGAAGTCAGGCAGGCGATCGCCCAAACAATTAACAAGCCAGCAATAGTCCAAGCTTTCTGGGGAGAACTCGGAAAACATGATTCCCAATTTATCCCCCCTGCGCTGAATTGGGCGGCGTCTGATCAAGTTAAAGATTATGAATTTAACCCACAGCAAGCTAAAGCAATGCTGGTGAAAGCCGGTTATCCGAACGGTTTTGATTTGGATTTGTGGTATATGCCTGTCAGCCGTCCCTATTTTCCCACGCCGAAGCCGATCGCTGAGGCTTTGGCGGCGGATTTGAGCGCGATCGGGATTCGGGTAAAATTGCTGACAAAGGATTGGTCTGCTTATTTAGCCGATCGGCTCAAGCCTCCGGGATTTCAAGCTTTTATGATGGGTTGGACGGGAGATTATGGCGATCCAGACAATTTTTATTATCCTCACTTCGGGCCGGGTTCGACGGCGGATTTGGGAAATTGGAAAAATCCGAAAGTTCTGGAACTTTTGGATCGGGGGAGGGCGAGTGGGGATAAAGCAGCTAGGGCGAAAATTTATGCGGAAGTTAGCGAGATTTTGCATGGGGAAGCTGTGCGTTTGCCGATCGTACATTCGCAGCCGCTTTTGGGGAAACGCAAGAATATTCGAGGTTGGATTCCGAGTCCTTTGGGGTCGGAGTCTTTTGAGGAAGTGAGCAAAAATTGAGAAGTTAGAGCGAGATGTACCCTACAGATAGAGGTTATGGGTAAGTCATGTTTTAGAGGAAAGTGAAGTCGGCAGCATTAATTTGACTCGCCGATATCGTACTCAGAGATGCCAAGATTTCTCCTGTTGGTACAAACCGGATTAAAGTTGCACTGTTACTTTGAGTAATTGCTAATTGAGAGAAGGTGATACTGCTAGCAAGTGTGAGTAAATCTTTCTCGTCTTCAAAATCTAAAATGGTATCCGTTCCAGCATCAAGTCCTAAGAGGAATCGATCGCTCCCCAAACCTCCAATTAAACAATCATTTCCCAAGCTGCCAAATAGGGTATCATTTCCTTTACCGCCGTAGAGAGTATCATTCCCTTCACCGCCAATGAGACTGTCAGAAGCGCGATCGCCAAATAAAACATCCTCACCGTTATTGCCAAGCAAAGTATCATTGCCCTTGCCACCGTAAAGGCTATCATCCCCATTACCACCTTCGAGAAAATCATTACCTTGATGACCATACATTCCATCATTGCCATCAAGATCACTGATAGTATCATTTCCCTGTTTGCCACTGATGGTATCGTTGCTGCGATCGCCTGCAAGGAAATCGTCGCCATCAGTACCGATAATTGGATCAGAATTGGACTGCGTTAGTGTCGGTGTGACAGATGGCGTTGGTGGTGATGTAGGATTGGGCGTTGGAGTGATTGAGGGCGTTGGTGTGGCCGTAGGAGTTGGTGTGAAAGTAGGCGTCGGCGTTGTTGTGGGAGTAGGCGTCGATATTAGTATTGGTGCTGTTACTGGTGTTGGTGTCAGCGTTGGTGTGACTACCTCTGTGATTGTGCCGAGTTTAGCAATCCAAATATCTTGACCGCCTGCATTGGGACCTCCCAAAGCGCCATTAGTTTGTCCCGTGAGATAGAGATGGCCAACGCTATCGAGTGCTAATTCTGAGGAGGAGTCAGATTCAGCAGTCCCGAATTGCTTCAGCCACAACTGGTTGCCATTGCTGTCGTACTTAGTTGCCCAAATATCTTGACCGCCTGCATTGGTGCCTCCCAAAGCGCCCTCGGTTGAGCCCGTGAGGTAGACATTACCAGCGCTATCGACTGCTAAGTCTGAGGGGGAGTCAGATTTAGCAGTCCCGAATTGCTTGAGCCACAACTGATTGCCATTGCTGTCGTACTTAGTTGCCCAAATATCTTCACTGCCTGCATTGGGACTTCCCAAAGAGCCGTTGGTTTCTCCAGTCAGGTAGAGATTTCCAGCGCTATCCACCGCTAAATCTGAGGGGGCTGTGATTTCTCGGTAGTCAGAGTCAGCAGTCGGGAATTCCTTCAACCACAACTGATTGCCATTGCTGTCATACTTGGCTGCCCAGGTGTGAACATCCGGTGGATAGCCTTTTGAAAAGTTATAGTTTGTGCCCGTCAGATAGACATTGCCACTGCTGTCCACTTTTATGCCATCGGAGATGTCGTGGGTGTCAGAATTGACATTCTTCAACCACAACTGGTTGCCACTGTCGTCATACTTGGCTACCCAGGCGCTTTTGGGGCCTCCACCTGCACCTGAAGTTGTATAGCCACTTGTTCCTGTCAGGTAGACATTGCCAGCAGTATCCACAGCTAGATCTGAGGGAAAGTCATCAAAGTTTCCTAAAGCGAACTGCTTGAGCCATAACTGGCTGCCTGTGCCGTCATACTTAGCTACCCAAGCGTCGTATTTGTCAAAAGATCCCAGTGGTGAAGCGGCAGCAGTGCTTCCTGTCAGGTAGATATTGCCACCACTATTAACAGTCACTTCACTGGGATAGTTATTACTGCCCCCTAACTGCTTGAGCCACAACTGACTGCCACTGCTGTCATATTTGGCTACCCAGGCATTTGTACTTGGATTGGTGCCACTCAAAGGGTCAAAGGTGCTTCCTGTCAGATAGACATTGCCTGCACTGTCAAGTGCTGCGCTCTGGAAGCGATCGTCATTGGGTGTGCCGAATTGCTTGAGCCATTCAAAGCTAGGCGCTAGTTTTCCAATAGCCAGTGTGGTTTCAGGGATTGTACCTGCAACGGCATCTGCGATCGCGCTTGCTGATATTGTTGAGGAAGGCATAATACACCTCACAAATTCATTTATGTCACAAAATGCGTATATTCCGGTTAAAAGTGCGATCGCTCGTTTTTATCTAGTGCTAGTGCGATCGCCTGCAAGATTCAGCCCAAATAAAATCTATTTTACAACAGCCTATGTCTGCGTAAGTATGTGCGTAAGTATGTCACTGTCGCTCAAAATATCTTCTCTTTGGTTCCTCATACTTTACATAAATTTAATTTTCAATTTTTATTCTTCTTCTCACATCTCAAATCTCATATCTAATGAGGAAGTTAGCGATATTTTGTACGAGGAAGCTGTGCGTTTGCCGATCGTACATTCGCAGCCGCTTTTAGGGAAACGCAAGAATATTCAAGGTTGGATTCCGAGTCCTTTGGGTTCTGAGTCTTTTGAGGAAGTGAGCAAAAATTGAGAGTTTAGATCGAGACACCTCTCCGGGGTTATCATACTTTACATGAATTTACCTTAACAAACGGTATGGAGAGCAATCAGCAACCTGCAAATCATCAGCCACAAATTATTTTGATTACCGGGAATATGGCTGCCGGAAAATCAAGTGTGGCCCAATCACTTGCCGAACGGTTGCCCAAAAGTGTCCACCTTCGCGGCGATATCTTTCGTCGCATGATTGTGAATGGACAGGCGGAAATGACGTTAAATTTGTCAGCAGAGGCATATCAGCAGCTTCAACTGCGGTATAACCTGGCAGCAATGGCAGCGCGACACTACCTCCAGGCTGGTTTTACGGTCGTTTATCAAGACATCATCATTGGTTCGGCACTGGCTGAGGTACTTGCCACTTTCCACGATGTGCCGTTGTCCGCGATCGTTCTGTGTCCCAATGCAGAAGTTGTAGCGGCACGGGATGTAGCAAGAACGAAAACCGGATATGCCAACGAAACAATGGTTTATGCCTTCGATCGCATTCTCCGTACCGAAACTCCTCGCCTTGGCTACTGGCTGGATTCAACCCATCTAACGGTAGAAGAAACGGTCGATCGGATTTTGGCAAATTTGCAAGGTGAATGAGAGCAACTGATGTTTCAATATATTGTTAAACGTTTGCTGGGACTATTGCCAGTCCTTTTCGGAATCACTCTGCTAGTATTTATATTTTTGCATTTGATACCGGGAGACCCAGCCACAGTGCTTTTGGGAGAACGGGGAACTCCCGAACAGGTGGAAATTTTGAAAGCGAGATTAGGTTTAAATCAGCCTTTACCTTTGCAATATTTGGCTTTTTTATGGAGTTTACTTCGCTTTGACTTGGGAAATAGTATTATTAGCGGTATTCCGATAATTGATGAAATTAGAAGTCGCTGGCCTGCTACTTTTGAACTGTCTGTAGTGGCGATGTTGGTAGCACTTTTTATCGGAATTCCGGCGGGGATTTTGGCTGCTGTGCGGAAAAATAGCTGGCTGGATAATCTCGCCATGAGTGGTTCGTTAATTGGCGTATCTTTGCCAGTTTATTGGTTGGGATTGATGTTGATTTATTTGTTTGCTGTTTATTTGAAATGGCTGCCTCCAAGCGGGCGGATTAGTGTAGATTTGGGGTTTGGTTTTAAGTCGATTACGGGTGTTTATGTTGTGGATTCTTTGCTGAGGTGGGATTTGGTTGCTTTGCGAGATGCGATCGCCCATTTAATCCTTCCAGCTTTGACTTTAGGAACTATTCCTCTGGCTATTATAGCTCGCATCACTCGTTCTGCAATGCTGGAAGTGCTTTCTCAAGATTACATTCGCACTGCGAGGGCTAAGGGATTGCCGGAATATTGGGTGATTTTGAAACACGCTTTGAAAAATGCGTTTTTGCCGATCGTCACAACTATCGGTTTGCAGTTCGGCACTCTTTTAGGCGGCGCTATTCTGACTGAAACGATTTTCTCGTGGCCGGGAATTGGTTCTTGGATTTATAGCGGTATTCTGACACGGGATTACCCAATAGTCCAAGGAGGAGTAATTTTTGTGGCTGTAACTTTTGTACTGATTAATCTGGCGGTTGATATTTCCTATGCTTTTTTAGATCCGAGAATTCAGTACCGTTAATGAAAAGGAAATCAAACACGAAATGCTTGTTTAACATCTGGCCGCAGCAGGTAGTAAATGCTAGCTACTGCAAAACCCAGAGTTAAAAAATTGACTGCTGTACCGCCGCTGCCCAACATTTTGGCAATTTGCGCGAGGGTGGCGATGATATGGACAATTAATGTTCCAGTCCAAGCCCAATTTTTGAGTTGAAACAAACCCCAAGTTAAGAGTAAGGAGAGGAGACCTAAAATAAAACTAATCGCAGCAAAAATTGCAATGAAGCCGCCGATTACAGTGCCAACTTTCGTGCCGCCGACAGCCGCACCGATACCGCCAAAAATGCCGGCAAAAAGTAAGATGAACAAGCCGTCAAGGAGGCTGAATACGCCGCTAATTAGCTGCAAGATTGCCAGAACTGTAACGCTTTGAGGACGATTCATTGTTTTTATTTTCCATTTTTAAGGGGATTTGGAAAACATTTTAACCTGTTGAGCAGTTTTTTCGGCGCCGATCGCCCTCGATCCTAACTGCGATCGCACCCCCATCACCCAGGGCGGTTTCATTCTTTGTAGGGGCAAACCCCCCACGTGAAGCGAAGCTATCTCCTAGGGAATCGCCCCGATTGCTGAAATGCCCATTCGATGGTTAGTGGGGGGGTAGGCACGGGGGTACTACCCCCTACAAAAGCCACGTTTTCCGTAGGGGCAATCCCCCCGTGGTTGCCCCGAAACGGCCTTGGATGAACCGGGTGTCTTGACCCTCTGGCGAGGCTGGCAACGTTTGCATGGCATTGCTGCTACATGGAAGTTAGTTTGTACCCATTCCCCCCCGGATGTCCAGCCTAATTTTTTTAAGAAAGATGTGAGTAAGGCCTAGCTAAAAAAGGGGGCTTTTAAGCTTTTTAAAAGGATTGGCGGATATCTTCTGCGTCAGTCCATTGAATTTTTTTAATAATAATTAATATTCCTGGGCTTGTTTAGTTTGAGTAAATAAGACATAATCTGAGCAACTAAAGTAATTCTCTAATATCTAAGATCGACATAAATGGAAATTACTACCCATAGATCTCAGAGAATCAGGTCATCTTCTCGATCGGTTCCTCCATCAATCCAGGGGGATGAGCCTGAAGAAATAAACTCAGATTTTTGGCAGGAATGGCAGGTGCATCAAGCTCATTTTTACCGTTGCTGTCTCAAGTGGATGAACTCGAACCCAATCGATGCCGAAGAGGTACTGAGTCAAGCAATGCTTAAAGCCTGGAATGAATGGCAAAACTATAGAAGTAAAATTAAATATCCGCAAGCTTGGTTAACTCGAATTATCCATAATTTCTGCATGGATGTGCATCGAAAACGCAAGCGAGAAGCACTAGCAATTGAAAACATAGACGATATTAAATTTGAAGGTTATCCAGCATTTGCTTCTCGGGTAGGATTCCCTGACTCTAATATTCTAGACTTAGAGTTGCGGGCATATATCCACCAGAAAATTGAATCCTTGCCTCCCAAACTCCGCGATACTTTTGTCTTATACTACTACCAAAATAAATCTTATCAAGATATTGCCAAGGTCTTGCCATTCTCTGAACAAAACGTCCGCAAATGCGTGAGAAAAGCCGGACGTATTCTGCGAAGGCATTTAATCAAATATCTGGCAGGTGAAGATGATACTTCT
Organism: Microcoleus sp. Pol8_D6; assembly: GCF_036700965.1. Classification (NCBI taxonomy): domain Bacteria; kingdom Bacillati; phylum Cyanobacteriota; class Cyanophyceae; order Oscillatoriales; family Microcoleaceae; genus Microcoleus; species Microcoleus sp. Pol8_D6. The sequence goes on from NZ_JAUBPW010000058.1 coordinate 7,896, forward strand.
TTAAATTCTTCCTCGCCCGCCTTAAAATTGGTAATTCCTTTACCAGAAAAATCTCAACCAGAATGCAATTGCGAATCAATAATTCCCCCAAAAAGCCACGATGAAGAAATTAGCTATCAAGTCACCGTACTATGTCTGGAAACTTTACCCCATCATTCCTACATCTCTACTACTCTTCTAGTCTGGAGATGAAAGTGCGTTGAGTCAGCCGTTGTTTATCCCGCCTGTGGGGAAGTTGAGAGAATATTGCAGCGGCTAAACGCTAAGATGAGCAAGGGTTCTAGCGTTTTAGGGGAGATTTTTGGATAGAAAATTTGCCCGTAACTCGAAAAATTCCCAAATTGGGGTGGGAAAACGTCTAACTAATAAATAAGCGGTCAGAGAAAACCGCTTAGAGTCCAGGCATTAGTTACATCTTTCTTAACAAAAAATGAGTACATCCCGCAAAATCCAGATCGCACTCGTGGCAAGTCTCCTGTGGTCATCTACCTCAGTCAGCAGCTTTGCTGCTACCAATACGATTACTTCTGGAAAGTTTCAGTCAGACACGGTAAAACTTCCTGTGGAAAGTATTCCATCTAGGCAGTTAAATTTAACACCAGATACTTATTTAATTGCTGGTCAGTTCAGGGATATGCTGAGTAGAGTACCTGGGGGATATGAGACGTTCAGAGCATTTGACGAGATATGGAAGAATCCAGCAGACAGGAAGACAAGATTATTTGATCACTGCAACACTCAAAAAGCGTTATCAGTTAAGCTATGTTTTAGACTGCTAACAGTTTGGGCAGACGATACATTGGAATCTGCCAACCGTAAGGACTCCGATGAGCTAAACAATATATTTGATGAAGCAAGAAGAATGTAAAGGTAAAATAATCCATAATGCGTGAGAGTGAAATCTCTTTGACCTTGGGGACATTACCAACTTAGTGCTGCTCCATTTCAGTGTTCAAAAACTTGAAGAAAAAGCGATCAGCTTGTCGTAGTGCACGCTACGAAGGGCGGTATCGCTTTTTATTTACGACACAGACTAAATCCCAAAAATACCCAAACTCAAAAAGAAGCCAGTCTAAATTATGTCTGGACACTTTACCACATCATTGGTGCAGTTCTGCGAATCCTCTGGGCTGGAGATGAATGTTCACCTGTTCTTAGAACAAAAGCCGACTAGACAAGAGCAGAAATTGACCACCTTAAGTAAGTATGTTCAGAAATATCCCCAAGGATGGAAAAAAAGATTAGAACTGGCTAATTTACTTTACCAAATGGGAGATTGGCAAGAAGCGGTTGCAGAATATCATCAAGTGATTGAGCGACAACCAAAATTAATGGGTGTGCGGCTGCAACTGGGGAAAATATTGCAGCTAATGAAACGAGAAAAAGAGGCAATAGAAGTCTCTGAAAAAGCCTTATTTTGTTCCGAAAACGAAGCGACTCAGCATCATATCAAGGGATTGATTGCAGTTTGTCAGCGTGAGAGTGAGAAAGCAATAATTGCCTTTAATTTAGCAGCTAGTTTAGAACCTGAAAAAATAGTTCACCGGCTGGCTTTGGCACAGGTGCATCAGCAGATAGAAAATCATCTTGGCCTGCTAAAATGCTGTGGAGCAAATTTTGGCAATCAACCCAGATGATGTTGTGGCGTTAATTTACAGCCATGATGCGCTGCTGGCGGTGGGGGATATGAGCGCCGCAACAGAGCAGTTGAGCAAGCTTATAGCTTTATTTCCCAATGATTTTAGGGTACTGCAACGACAAATCGAGCAACGTTTTCAGAAGAGATTGGTTTCTTGTGAAGAGGGGAAACTGACGAAAAAGATGATTACCTCTTTACTGCTACAAGCTCCTCATGGAGCTGAGGCTCACAATTGTCTTGCCTATTATCACATTTTCCGAGGCGATTGGCCCCAAGGTGTGGAGGTGTTAGCAGAGTTTACCGCCGAACACCCCAATCATCCTTATGGTTGGTATCACTATGGGCGGTGCTTGTTCGACACGGGAGAATATCAAAAAGCGGCACAGATGATGGCGAATGCTTATCAACTGTATCCCGATGATTGTGAAATTTATCGGGCATTGTGTGAAATTTTACCGGCTGCCAAACGCTGGGAAGAATTGCGTTTTGTGGTAGAACAGATGCTGAAACGGTTTCCTAAACGTTGGAGTGTTTGGGCGACTGCGGGGCGGGTGTTGGTGGAACACTTCAAAGAAATTGAACGAGGATGTAGTGTTTCTGAGCAAGGGACGAAACTTCAGCCCCAGTTAGCTGATGCTTGGTTTCGTCATGGGCGGGTGTTGGCTTTAGCTGGAAAACATCGAGAAGCAGTGGAGGCTTTGGAGAAAGGATGGGAGTTGTTACCAGCCGGAATTTCTCTGCAATTCGTGCCGGTCGCGTTGTGGCTGGGGGAGAGTTACCGGGTGCTGGGGGATGTTGGGGCTAGTCAGCGCTGGTGGAAAGTTGCCGGTGAGGGATGTCAGGAATTGAGAGAGTTTAATCCGGCTATAGCTGATTACTGGTTAGGGAGAGCTTTGGTGGGATTGAGGGATAAGTTGGGGGCGATACAGGCTTTTGAAAGTGCGGTGAGTCAGCAGTTGTTGTATCCGGCGCGTGGGGAGGTTGAGAAGAGTTTGCGGCGGTTGAAAGGTAAGGGCAGGAAGGTTTCTGGGGGTTGAGAGTGAATTTTTCGGGATAAAAATTGCTGCTAACTCGAAAAATTCCCAAGTTGGGGTTGGGCAACGTCTACCTAAAGGTAGTGGTCAGAGAAAACCACTAATCAACGTAAACTTCAACAAATAAGGTATTGTCGTATGAGTATTGTCAAAAAACTACCAGCGGTTTTAATCGCTGCTGTTGGAATCTCTTGTGGTTTCGCCGATACAGCCTTAGCAGAAACGATTTTATTAGGAGAGAAGACTCTCGGTCCTCAAGAGACATTGGACTTAAGACCAAAAGATATGAGGAATACAACGCTTTGCTTCCAGACAACTGATAACTTAGTGGGGAACCTAAAATTGCTTTATATCACCGACAGGGCGGGCGGAATAGACGTAAAAATAGAAGATTTACAGGCTAGCGCTAAAGAACAATGTATATCCAAAAGAATGGGTATATATCCGGTAAGGGTAATAAATATGCAAAGAAATAGGCCTGAGTTTAGTCGATCTGTTCGTGTACGTGCGACGCAGGAATAAAGAATTACGTCAGGAAGCGCACATCTAAAGGCCTAGGCCTGAAAAAGTCAGAATCTGACCAGACTAAGTATGTTTCACGAGTAGTAAAGTGCTTTGCCGAACCCAAAGAAAGAAACTTAGTGCGATCTCCTTCTGCCATCGTCATTCCATTTTTCCAAAGCTCATACTCACTTGATCTAGTCTTCGTAGGGTGCGTTAATGCAATGTAACGCACCACCCCTATCATTAAACTGGGTGGGTTATGCTCTCGCTAACCCACTCTACGTTTTAGTGCGATTACGGATCTTGTAATGCGTAGGCGAAGCCCGTCGTAGACATCGCTTTTTGTTTGATTTACAGGAGTGCGATCGCGTTTTTGTGGGGAGAAGGGCGATGGTGAAACGCCTACTGTATACGATCGCATTTACGATCGGAGAAGTGCGATCGCATTTCCCTGGTGATGGGAGATTGAGAAGCGATAGCCCCTGGAAAAATACAGACTAATCGTCGCGAAAAGCGCGATCGCCCCGCCGATTACTGTCCCAACTTTCGCCCCGCCCACCTCTTTAGGCTGAAAAAACTTAACATTTTTTAATAATTTGCAAAAATTAGCTATAATTGTTTACAGGTGCTGGTTGGGGAACTTTTTTAAATTCACCCGATCGGATGAGTCTGAAAGACGATGCCAAGCATCAGCAAAAATTTTACCTTTAAGGTAATCCTGAGATTAAATTAGGTGAGTCGGTATGATCGTTAGCCCTAAAAAGGAAACTGCTCAGGTCAAAGTGGAAGATTCTCAGACTCTAGACACCAAGGCCGCAGAGACCAAAATTGCAGATAATAAAACCGCCCAAAAGCACTCTCCGAAGAAACCCGCGCGCAAACCGCAGCGGTGGGCGATTGGGTTGGTTGCAGCCGGGTTGCTAGCTGTACCGACCACTATATATGTAGCAAAAAGTCGATCGCAGCCCAAAGTAGATGCGATCGCCACTATGACAGTGCCGGTGGAAGCGCAAAACCTCACGGTGCGGATCACGTCCAGCGGGACGGTGCAGCCCGTACAGCGCGTGAATCTCAGCCCCAAAGGCTCCGGCCGGATCGCAGAATTATTTGTCGAACAGGGCGATAAAGTCGAAGCAGGACAAATCGTTGCCCGCATGGAAAGTCGCGATGTAGAAGCTCAACTAGCTCAAGCTAAAGCCCGCGAAGCCAGTGTGCGAGCAAAACTCGCCAAAATTGAAGCCGGGAATCGATTGGAAGACATCGCCAGCGCCCGAGCGCGCTTAGATCAAGCCGAAGCCAGTCTGGCGCAAGCCCAAGCCGGCAGCCGCGTTGAAGAAGTTGCAGGAGCCAGAGCCCGCTTGCAGCAAACTCAAGCAGGGTTGCAGCGACTGCGAGCCGGCAGTCGCGTTGAAGAAGTCAGCCAAGCGCGAGCTCGTTTAGCCCAATCTCAAGCTCGTTTAGCAGACGCTCAAACCGGCAGTGTCAAACAAGAAATTGCCCAAGCACAAACGCAAATTGACTCGAGTAAAGCCCAAGCCGAATTAACAGCTCAAAGGGTAGAACGCAATCGACCGCTAGTGGAAGAAGGTGCTTTGGCTAAAGATAAACTCGATGAATTAATTAAAGAAAATCGTACAGCCCAAGCTAAATTAATAGAATCTCAAAGACGCCTGCAACAACTACAAGAAAATCGGCTGTCGCAAATTCAGCAACTGCAAGCTGCTGTGCAAGTCGAGCAGCAAGCATTGAACCAATTGCAAAACGGCACGCGATCGGAAGAAATTGCCAAAGCTGAAGCAGAAGTTGCCGAAGCTAAAAGCAAATTAGCGCAAGTAGAGAACGGCAACCGTCCCGAAGAAATCGCCAAAGCCGAAGCAGCAGTTGCTGAAGCCAAAAGTCAATTGGACGCACAAGAAAACGGTTCTCGCCCCGAAGAAATAGCTCAAGCTAAAGCTGAATTAGAGGAAGCTCAAGCTCAAGTTCGCTTTCAAGAAGTGCAGTTAGAAGATACGAAAGTTCGCGCTCCTTTTGCGGGAATTATTACCCAAAGGTACGCCATCCAAGGAGCTTTTGTAACTCCGGCCACTTCGGCCTCGGAAGCTACTTCGGCAACTTCGACATCGATTGTCGCTCTAGCTAGAGATGTGGAAGTTTTGGCGAAAGTCCCGGAGGCTGATATCAGTCAAATTAAACCGGGCCAAGAAGTTGAAATAGTGGCTGATGCTTATCCAGATAAAGTGTTTAAAGGTCGCGTTAAATTAATTGCGCCGGAAGCTGTTAAGGAACGGGATGTGACGCTATTTCAAGTGCGAGTTGCCATTGATACGGGCAAAGAGTCGCTGCAATCGGGGATGAATGTAGATTTGAGATTTGTAGGTCAAAAGCTGAGCAATGCTTTAGTTGTGCCGACGGTGGCAATTGTGACTAATAAAGGTCAAACAGGTGTGCTAGTTCCCGATGAGAAACAGCAGCCGAAGTTTAAGGCTGTTACGGTTGGATCGACTATTGGCAACAAGATTCAGATTTTAGAGGGTGCAAAAGCGGGCGATCGCGTTTTTACCGAACTTCCTCAAGGTAAAAAGCTGGAGGATATTATCAAGAATCAGAAATAGGGCATGGGGCATAGGGCATAGGACATGGGGCATTATCTCGATCGCTCTATGGTGTTTTCAAGCCCCAAGCTCTTCCCTAACACCCCTTAATAAGAGGGGGACAAGACTATTCAAAGTCCCCCTTATTAAGGGGAATTTAGGAGGAGCGAGACTCGACTACAAGCGAGATTTATGATGGGTTTAAATATTAAGTTGACACCAATAATGCCAATTCCCTAATCTAAAATCTAAAATCCCAAATCTAAAATCGAATTATGGATATTGTTGAAAGCGTCAAAATGGCCGTCACAACTTTGATGGCAAACAAGCTTCGCAGCACCTTGACGATGTTAGGAATTATCATCGGCAATGCTTCTGTCATTTCTATGATCGGTATCGGCGAAGGAGCTCAAACATTTATCGAGGGACAAGTTAACTCTCTGGGTTCAAACTTGCTATTTATTATTCCCGGAAGTCCTGAAGCGCAAACCCGCCCGGTGATTCCGCCCCAGACTTTAGTAGTGGAAGATGCAGAGGCGATCGCATCTCAAGTACCTTCTGTCCAAGAAGTCGCACCAACTCTTAATGATAGTCAAATCGTTACTTACCGCAATAAAAATGTCTCATCTTCCATTGTCGGAACTACTCCCGAATTTCTGACAGTCAGAAGCTTTGATGTGGGTCAAGGTCGTTTTTTAAACAAATTAGATTTAGAAAGACAAGAAAATGTGGTTGCTTTAGGATCGGAAGCAGCCGAACAATTATTTGGCAATACACAGCCAGTTGGTCAATACATTCGTATCAAAAACTCCACCTTTCAAGTGATTGGAGTCATGCAGGCAAAAGGCTCAAGTTTTGGAGACAATCAAGATATGAATGTTTATTTGCCGCTGACAACAATGGCAAATCGCATCGTAGGTCGCTCATCTCCCTACGGTACAAAAGTAACATTTATTTCGGTGGCTATTAAAGATGAAACTATGATGCAAGCTGCCCAATTTCAAATAGAAAATCTGCTCAGATTGCGTCATAAAATTACTAAGGAAGATGATTTTACTGTCCGAAATCAGAAAGATTTGATGAAGACGTTGGGCAGTATTACTGGTGCTTTGACGTTGATGTTAGCTTTCGTGGCGGCAATTTCGCTGTTTGTCGGTGGCATCGGGATTATGAATATAATGCTGGTTTCTGTTACCGAACGTACCAAAGAAATTGGATTGAGAAAGGCGATCGGAGCTTCTCAGCAAGATATCTTAATTCAGTTTATGATCGAGTCTGTGATTTTGTCGGCAGCAGGCGGTGCTATCGGCACTGGATTCGGTATCGGTGGCGTGCTTTTAGTAGCTGCTTTTACTCCCCTGCAAGCTAGTGTTTCGCCAATGGCGATCGCACTTGCAGTCGGTGTTTCCGGCAGCATCGGCTTATTTTTTGGCATCGTACCTGCAAAACAAGCTGCTAAATTAGATCCGATTGTGGCATTGAGAAGTGCTTAATTAGTTTGTTGACGGTTGGCTGTGGACTGTTGACTGTTGACTGTAGTAATTAATTATTAAGTGTGTCATTTTCGCTGTGCGCCGCCATCCCAATGCCCTGGGATTGTGACGCACAGCAAAGCATGACATAGGGCTTTCTTCCTTCTTCCTTCTTCCTTCTTCCTTCTTCCTTCTTCCTTCTTCCTTTTTAACTAATTATGAATTTTATTGAAAGCGTCAAAATGGCCGGTCAAACGCTACTAGCCAACAAAACTCGCAGCAGTTTAACAATGATCGGGATGATTGTCGGCAACGCCTCAGTAATTGCCATGATTGGAATTGGAGAAGGAGCTCAAAAATTTGTAGCAGGACAAGTTCAATCCCTAGGTACAAATGTATTAATCGTGAGGCCTGGAGTTCCCAACGCTAGGCGAAGTACCATCTCAAGTGCGCCTCAAACTCTCGTACTGCCAGACGCAAAGGCGATCGCAACTCAAGTCCCATCCGTTCAAGGCGTATCAGCAGAACTTAACAGTTCCGAAATAGTTCGCTACAGCAACAAAAATGTTTCGTCTCTAATTTTTGGCACGATTCCCGAATTTCTAGAAGTCAGAAGCTTTGAAATGGCAAAAGGGCGGTTTTTGACCGAACTAGATGTTAAGCAAAGTAACCAAGTTGTGGTTCTCGGTTCAGAATTAGCAGAGAAACTTTTTGGCAATACAAATCCCTTGGGCGAACAGGTGCGTATCCAAAATGTCAGCGTCAAAGTAATTGGAGTATTGGCGCCCAAAGGCACATCTTTTGGTACGAATTTTGACAATTCCGCCACTGTGCCGATCACCACAATGGCCAATCGCATCGTCGGGCGCAAATCTCCCTATGGTTTAGCTGTCACGTCGATATTTATTTCGATTAAAGATGAATTGCAAATGGACGCGGCGCAATTTCAGGTGGAAAACTTGCTGAGATTGCGGCACAAAATTACTACCGAAGATGACTTTACTGTCAGAAATCAGAAAGATTTAATGGCAAGAATGGGGGCAATTTCCGGCGCTTTGACTCTGATGTTAACTGCTGTTGCCAGCATTTCCCTATTAGTCGGTGGCATTGGGATTATGAACATTATGCTGGTGTCCGTCAGCGAACGCACTCAGGAAATCGGGCTCAGAAAGGCGATCGGCGCATCTCAACAAGATATCTTATTTCAATTTATTGTCGAAGCTGTAATTTTATCTGCTGCGGGAGGGATAGTCGGTACTTGCGTAGGTGTTGGTGGTATCTTGCTTGTAAGTAATTTCACGCCACTGCAAGCTGGAATATCACCCGTGGCGATCGCCCTTGCGGTCAGTGTATCCGGTGCAGTTGGCCTCTTCTTCGGCGTTGTTCCCGCCCGCCAAGCCGCCAAACTCGACCCGATCGCAGCTTTGAGAAGTGCTTAATCAACATATACTTATTCAGTTACACAATCCGCACCTTTTATGCTGGTAAAAATTATCTTTATCTAAAGATAAAAAAACGTTTTTTTATAAAAAATTAACAACGTTGCAGTATCTAATGCAGTTTCAATGTCTGTATTTTTACGCAAATTCAAAGCGCAAAACTTCATAAAAAGCCCGTTAAATATTAAATAAACCTTGGTTGTGGCGTTTACTTATCAATCAGAAAGTTTAATACTATTAAATCAGGGGTAAATACACCTAAGCATCTACAGACGGTACGAACCTTTGCGCTTTAATCAACAAAATATCCAATAAATAAACATGGCATCCCTGAACCCCAGTTCTAAATTTGACTATCTCGAAGGAACCATCCAACCAGACAGATTTAACGCCTTGGATGGCAACGACATAATTTATGCCAACAGCGGAGACGACTATCTCGAAGGCGATGCAGGCAAAGACAAAATCTGCGGCGACCAAGGCAACGATACGATTGTTGGTGGTGCAGACAATGACATCCTCTGGGGAGGGAAAGGCAGCGACCTAATTAGTGGCGATTCCGGCAACGATCTCATCTACGCAGGTGTAGGTAGCGATACCATCAGCGGCGGCACAGGCGATGATATATTTGCCATTGCTAAAGGCAGCGGTGGCCCAACTGTAGCTACAGCCGACTACATCGCCGACTTCGGCAACGGCAATGACAAAATTCGATTGCTAGACGGCCTCAGCTTTGAAGATTTAAACATCCAGCAAGGCACCGGTGCCAACAGCAACAGCACTATAATTCAAGACAAACTCACGGGCGAGTATTTAGTAGTATTGGCGGGAGTCAACAGCAACACAATCAACCGCGACCAATTCACAAATCAGCTATCGGGAAACCCTGTCATTGAGTGGAACGGAGTCATGCTGAATGCAGTGCGGACAGCCAGTACCGCGCCTCCCCTCGCCTCCCGCAACATGGCAATGGTTCACGCAGCCATTCACGATGCTGTTAACTCGATCAGCAAAAAATACAGCCCTTACCGGGTCAACATAGATGCACCAGTAGGCACATCAGCAGAAGCCGCGACAGCAGCCGCAGCCCACCGCACCCTAGTCAGCCTCTACCCAGCGCAAGCAGCCACATTCAACGAAGTATACGCATCGTCTTTAGCTAAAATTACCGATGGCAAAGCTAAAGAAGACGGGATTGCCCTCGGACAGCAAGTTGCTGACCAAATTATCAGTTCGCGGAGTACAGACGGCATCACGAAAGTAGTGCAGTACACCCCCAAAACCGAACCCGGTAGTTGGGTGCCGACTCCCCCTGCCCTTGCGGCCGCGCTGGCACCACAGTGGGCTGAAGTTACTCCCTTTGCCATGACTAGCGGTTCTCAGTTCCGCCCGGCCGGCCCGCCCGCCCTTGACAGCGCCAAGTACGCAGAGGAAGTTAACTACGTTAAAGAAATTGGCAAAAGTGACAGTCTTACGCGCACCCCAGACCAAACTGTGATCGCCAAATTCTGGGCCAACGGCGCTGGGACGTTTACGCCTCCGGGCCACTGGAACCAAATCGCCGAAGAAACAGCTACTCTCACCGGCACATCCCTGGAAGATAGCGCCCGCTTGTTCGCCCTGCTAAATATTGCTCTGGCCGATGCAGCTATTAGTTGCTGGGATGCCAAGTATGAGTACAACTTGTGGCGGCCGGTGACAGCTATCCGCCAAGCTGACACGGACAACAATCCCAACACGACAGCCGACCCCCTGTGGACGCCGCTGCTAACTACTCCGCCGTTCCCTGAGTACACATCGGGCCACAGTACCTTTAGCGGTGCTGCAGATCCTGTTATGAGTTCTGTATTTGGTTCGGATTACGGCTTTGCCGATCGGGGAGATCCATCTGTCAACAGTTTGCGAACCTACGAGAACTTCAGCGAAGCGGCCGACGAATCGGGCATGAGTCGCATTTACGGAGGCATCCATTTCATGAGTGCTAACGTAAATGGCTTGAGTGCGGGTAGAAATGTGGGGAACTATGTTGTCCAGAATTTCTTAGTTTAGGAAAGTAGCAGTTCCCGATAGTTTTGTAGTGAGGACTTCAGTCCTCACTCTACTTTTTAGTTTCTCATGAAAAAACTCCTTAGTACCCTCGCAACGTTGCTAATTTTATGGTGAATTTAGTAGCAAGTCTAATTGCTTATACATACCAGGCTCAAAAGCTATCTATGTATGACATAGAGGCTCCTATTTACACTTTTAATTAATTCGGATTTCCGTCGTCGAACTCACCTTTAGAAACAGTCTATGTTGACCGTTGCACTCGTCCGCTTCGAACTTGCGTTATATAGCGTTTTGTAGGGCAATTCCCCGTCGTTAAACACACATTCGGCAGTTTTTAACATAGTCAAAAATATTTTGACGCTCAAACATCATCCTAGAAATTTAATTCCTAACATATTCTCGATAATTAATAAATATAGAGAAACCAGAAATACTCCTTAATAAAAACTCATATTTCTACATATCAGCGTTCGGTTTGTAGAGAAAAAATTACAACTATCTCTTACCAACAAATCCCCAATTAATGTTAAAACCTGCGGAATGTGGGGTTAAACTTATATTTTGCACCATTCTCAATTAGCCTTTTAGGAACAGGCTTTCCGGCCTGTTTCACAAGAAAATCTACTCTTTGTGGAACGGGCATCTTGCCTGTTCTTGAGAATGGTGCAAGATGTAGGGTTAAACCTATTCATAGGATTGTTGCCTGAGTCCTAAGAATTTTCTTTGAGTATTATTAAAAAACTTTGCGATTTCAGGGTTAAAACTTTTTCCATAGATAAGATATACCTATTGAGATGACCAGGAGCATCTGATTATGAATGGTTCCAGCAGTGACGGTAATTTTTTAGATCTAACTCCCAATTCTGATTACTTCAGGCTAACCCCAGGACTTTTAAATCCCATCAGCGGAGGACTGCGGCCTTTACAAGGTAATGATACTGTGATTGGTTCGGTATCTCCAGAATCGATCAATGGCGGTGGCGGTCAGAATTTCCTGTTAGGAGGTAGCGGTAACGATTCTCTATTGGGCGGGAACTTTGATGACTTCATCTCTGGCAACTTTGGGAACAATACCCTCGTTGGAGGTCAAGGAACAGACTCGCTGCACGGTAGTCAAGGCAGCGACATACTTACAGGTTCTGATGACCAAGACAGTTCGGTTAGCAATGTGGGTGGAGACACGCTAATTGGTGGTAGTGGCAATGACTCTTTTGTACCCCAAACCGAACGAAAAGCAGCAGTAGGATTAACAGACCTCGGTACTCTGAAAAATTCAATTAGGCTGAATGGCTTCGTAGGTGAAAACAACTTCCAAGATATTTACACTTTCACCACTGACACACCCAGTAGTATCACATTAGAACTCAATGGTTTAAGTGCGGACGCTGATTTACGGTTTGCGAGGGATGCTAATCAAGATGGTAGCCTGAGCCCAGAGGAAATCTATGACTCCCAGAATTTGGGAATTGAGCCAGAAGTAATGATAAGTCGCTTTTCTTTACCAAGTACGTACTCTGTCTTAGTTCGACAAGGTGTACGGGGAGCTAACACCAGCTACAACCTGAATATAACTTTCAAGCCAATTCAGGTTTTGCTGAATCAAGTTACTTCTCTTGGTACATTCAGCAGCGGAGTCAAGGGTTCGGGGGACGGCTTTGTTGATGAGAACCAACCTGCGAAACTCTACAAATTTGATCTCCCACAGCCCAGCAACCTTCAAGTCAACTTGCGGGGAATGTGGACAGGTACAGATGCGGATTTAATGCTGTTTCAAGATGTCAACAATAACAACAAGGTTGATTTTGGTGAAATTCTTGGCGTTCCTCAACAGCAAGGCAACAATTCAGAGGAAATTTTCTTTAGGGGTTTATCAGCAGGTACTTATTATCTCGGCGTCAACCCTTTTGTAGGCAGCACACCCTACAACCTCAGCATCTTAGCTGCACCGGCAACAGATAAGTTCAACAGCTTGTTTGGCTACGGACTGGTGGATGCAGCAGCGGCAGTTGTGGCTGCCACTGGTAAACCGCAGTTGGATGCTGCTAACCCGCTCACCAGTGCTGCTAAATTGAATAACATAGGAGACTTAAACCTCCTCAATGTTGCCCCAGCCTGGAAAGCAGGATACACGGGTAAAGGTGTGGTGGTTGCGGTACTCGATAGTGGCGTTGACTTGAGTCATCCCGATTTACAGAGCAATATCTGGCGGAATCCTACAGAAATTCCGGGGAATGGTATTGATGACGATCTCAACGAAAAAACTGATGATGTAAATGGGTGGGATTTTGTAGATGGCGATGCTACTGTCTCCCCAGATTCAAACGATCAGCTTGGGTTTCACGGAACTCACGTAGCAGGAATCATTGGGGCTAAAAGAAATGGAATTGACATCAATTCTCCCAATCCTACACTGGAAATGAATGGGGTCGCTTATGATGCTCAGATTATGCCGATTAGGGTCGGAAGTGTTGGAGGTGATGTATCTGTTCCAAATCTTATTGACGGCATTCGCTATGCGGTAAACAATGGCGCAGATGTGATTAATATGAGTTTGGGCGGAGCAAATTTCCTCGATCCAAATCTACGGAAAGCCTTAGAATATGCTAAGGAAAAAGGAGTTTTTGTGGTGATGTCAGCGGGAAATGACAGGGACAAATTCAACCCTAGCGAACCAAACTTTCCCGCATTTTATGCTTTCGATAATTTGGGAATAGCTGTCGGAGCAGTAACAAGTTTTCCAGGCAAACAGGTAACAGTTTTTTCCAATCCTGCTGGTTCGATACCAACAAATTTTGTGGTTGCTCCGGGCCGTGAAGTCTTATCTACAATTCCGATTACGCCGGGAAACGTAGGTTATGGATTCCTGCCGGGAACGTCTATGGCTGCTCCCTATGTTGCAGGTGTAGTTGCTCTAATGCTTGAGGCGAATCCAAACCTAACTCCTGACGAAATTTTGGAATTTCTGACTAGAACAGCAAAACCTGAAGGAATTACCCCGGAAGTTCGTGAGACTAATTAACAACTACTGGGTAATTTCTCGAACCCCGGTTTCTCCAAGAAACTGGGGTTTTGAAGATGTACATTATTTTTATACAACTACTTACACTTTAGTTAAAGTTGAGTGAGAAATGCCGATCGCACTCTGAGTTTACCAGGGCGATCGCCTGACGGTCAAACTCACGTTACTACAAACAAGTTTTTACACTCCTCTTCCCGTTTATTCGAGCAATTCTACAGTACCCAGATACCCGTCGACTCGGACTTTTTGACCGTCTCGCAAGCGAGTTGTAGCTTCAGAAATATTCATGACTGCGGGAATTTTGTACTCGCGAGCGATTATTGCTCCGTGAGATAGTTGGCCACCAACTTCGGCGATAATTGCTGTTGCTCCTAATAGCAGCGGTGCCCAACCTGCATCGGTGTAGGGGACTACTGCGATCGCATTTTCTCCTAAATCTGTGCTCGCAGTTCGGCAAATCTTGACAAAGCCTTCGACACGGCCGATACTCGCAGGAATTCCCTGGATGATATTAGTTGCGGATTGGGTAAGTTCGATCGCCCTTTTCTGAGAATTTGGCAGCAAATTGCCGTAGACTACAGGGGGAATCGGGCGATCGCGATCGGCTACCAGGCGATCGCGCCTTTCCCTAATTGTATCCTTAAACGAAACACTCGCACCGCTGCGAATCCACTGCTGAATTTCCCCAAATTCCAGATAAAAAATATCTCCGCTTTCCTGAAACACCTGCATTGCCAATCCGCAAGCTTCAATCTCCAAAAAAGTCCAGCGTAAATGAGCCAACAACCGCGCGTAAATTTCGCTAATTTCGTTTTTGACGATGGCTCTTTCCTGACATTTATCTAATCGCCACTTCTGCGAAAAAGTCAATCTTCTTTCACGCTTTTCGATTAAATTATTTTCAGCTTTTTGAGCCATAGTTATTACCAACTTTTGATAAATTTCCGGTTGTTCTCGCCAAGTAGGAACAGCGATATCCGTTCCCACCTCGCTCAAATATCCGTAAGTATCAAGCCACTTTTTAAATTCTGCTTGTAAAGCCGGAGTTCCTGCAAATATATGTGCTAAATCTGATACTGAAACATTTTTTTCAGACTGCGAAACAGCAGCTTGGCGCAATTTATGAGCCAACTGCTGCAAAGCTCTCACAGAAGCAATTTCAGGAGCGCTATCATTGTCCAGCCATTCATCAGAAACGCGAAAAATAGCCTTGCGAATAGCCAGCCCGATCGGCCCTAATATATTGTAGTAAGTAATCGGTTTTAGCCACTCCTGAATTTGCTCGGCTTTCTCCAACAATTCCGACAAATATTGATAAGTGGGCATTGGGCGTTGGGCATTGGGCATTAATATTTCTTCGCTCGAACCTCTTCCTTCTTCCTTCTCCATAATTTGCAGCGCTGGGATAAAAAGAGAAGTACGATCGCCCTTAAATTGTGCATTCAGCGCCCTCTCCCGCTGCACCAGACGCCACAAACCAGGCAAAGAAGACAAAATCTTCCCCAAAGGTGGCTTGCCCATTTTTTGCCCTCTCAGCAAAAATTCCAAACCCTGCTCCGGCAATCCCATCATCCGAAAGATTTCGCCCAACAAAGTCGCATTAAAATAGGCGTGAGAACCGAGCAAAGTTGCCGTTTCATTAAAGTTTAAGCCGATCGCGCGATCGCCCAAAACCACCTTGAATATTTCTCCCCAAACGCCACAAGTCAGCGGCCGATTAATCGACCAAGTTAGCGGACGAATTGCACCGGGAATCACTTCCGCTGCAATAGTGCGCGTCCAAAACGGCTGCAAATTAGTAATTGGGCGACTTTGCAAAATCCAAACTTTTTCCCCGTCCCAACTCCACTCAATATCCTGCGGTATTCCGTGAAAAAATGCTTCAATCGCTTGGGCTTGTTTCACCAATTCTGTTAAAATCGATTGAGCAATAATTGAATTACTTTGAAGTTCAGTTAATTTTTTTTCTAATAATTCAGGTTGACTAAAATCAATTTCTAAATGAACCGGAGTACATTGTCCGCCGACAACAGCTTCGGCTCCTCCCGGTAAAGCTTCTATAATTACCTGGGAACCACCATCTAAAGGATTGCGGCTGAACATGACTCCCGCAAATTGGCTGTCAATATAAGGCTGAATTAATACAGCCATTTGGGTGTCGGGTAATTGTCGCTGTCGGCGGTAAGCCACAGCTTCGGAAGTCCAATAAGACTGGCGGCAGCGATTAATGCCGTCGAGCAATTCTGCTTCAGTAAAAACAGGGCCAATAGTTTGATATTGTCCAGCGGCAGAACTCGTATCGCCATCTTCTCCCGCAGCCGAAGAACGCACAATCATTCGATTTGGGATTTTGGATTTTAGATTTTGGATTAAAACATCAATACTTGACAAATGGTCAGCATTTTTCTTTTCCCCTCTTCCTTCTTCCTTCTTCCGTCGGACTTCTTTTTTCTGGCTTCCATCCGTTACATCCGTTACATAATCCGTTGCCGAACTTCCCTCTTCCTTCGATGGCAATATAAAACCCGCAGGTACGTTAAAACCTGCGCGTTTGAGTTGAGACAATTTAGCCGCTTTATCACCGCAGATTGCAGCATCTAAGGAGTCATCAAGAGAAAACAATTGCTCTGATTTAGATAAAGCCATATCATCACCCTGATTGAAATTAATTGCTGCTAACAACAAAGCTAATCCTGTTGCTGCTAAAAATTCGGGCATTGATTGTCCCCACACCCAAACCCAGATAGGAGTAAACAGACACCCGCAACGGGAAGCAAAGAGTCTCGCCCGATCGCCCTCACCCCAGCAGCGCTGTGCCAAACCCCACACCAGCAGCCCCCAAATGCCCGATGATACAGCCACCGGCGGCGAAAATACCAAAAGACCCCAAACAGCGTTGGTCACGCCTCCACCTCGGGCGATCGCATATCTGCCCGCAACTAGCGGAATTAACAGGGCGATCGCGATCGCAGGTGCATCCGGAAAGAAAAATCGCCCCGCCAAAATTGGCAAAATACCCCTGGCAATTTCCGCCAACACCGCCGCAATTCCCGCTAATTTCCCCCCGTGAATGAAAGCTGCCGACACACCCACATTCCCCGTGCCCAGCGCCCTCAAATCTCGGCGGCTAAACACTCGCATCGCCCATCCCGTTAGCGGTAGAGCACCCAGGCTGAAACTAGCAGCCAACAGCAATGCTATTGTCGGCAACGGCATAAAATCAGCTCTCCTATTTTCAACCTCTAAACATTATGACGGCAATTCTGTCAATTTTTCTGTCTTCCGATATATCAACCAGACGGCATTAGCACTTAAGATAATGTAAAAGTAGAGTAGATAAGGATTTAACTATCATGACAGATGTCAGCTTGACGACCCCAATATTAGTTCTTGTCGCTGGCTTTATTGCCGCAGTTACGATCGGCTCGATCGCCTGGTACAACTCCAAGCGCCCACCTGGTTGGGAATCCAAAGAACGCCCTGATTTTGTACCGAAAGTTGATAAAGACGATTTGATTGCTGAGGTTTCTGATTCAAAGAAAAAATAGAACAAAGCTATTTAAGAGCAAAAAAAGCTTTGAGAGGAATAGAAATTACCCTTGCTTATATATCTAGGTAGGGTGCGCCTCGGCGCGCCTTACGCTCCTATATATAAAAGCTTTGAGTGAAGAGTTTTAATTGACCGAAAGCACTAATGTCAATAAAGCGAGCTCTCATCCCGCGCTCGAACCCTTGATTGACCTTGATGCAAGAGATCATTAGATAGATTTAATCAGAGAAATTTAGACGTTCACTACAGCTTTGGAGTGAAGCTGTTCTACATTTAAACTGTGTGTCAAAAATCAATAAAACTCTTGTGGGACGGGCTTCTAGCCAGTCCAAAATTTCCAATTTGAATGCGTAACAGCTTATTTTCAGATTCAGCCTCTTTGGGGAGGCTGCATTAGAGACATCTCACCACCTATTCGTAAATTTGGCGGATAAGGCGATCGCCCCGACGATTATTTCTCAGTTTAACGTCATAAGTTTATTTTTTCGAGGTATGGGCAATCGCTCTAAAGCAATCCGGTGGCTTGAGGGTGTGACTTTTTTTCTACGCCTAATTGGGTCCGCTTCAAAACCAACAATGTAATATCATCAAACACTTTTTGAGTGCCGATATGTCGCCGTAAATCGTCAATCACCGCTTGCTTAATTTCCTCAGCAGACAAATCCCAGTTTTGGCTAATGACTTCACACATCGCCTCCACGCCATACTGTTTTCTCTTAATGTCTTTTGCTTCGGGAATACCATCGGTATATAGCACTATACCATCTCCTGGGTGTAGCTCCATTGAAATATGACTGATGAACTTAACAATGTCATCGTCAAGAGCAATCGGAAAACCTAAATCCATCGTGTCGATACGTTCTACCTGTCCACCAAGGCGCACAATAATTGTTTCTTCATGTTGACCGCTAATGCTGACCCGTCCTTCGGAGTAATTTAAAATTGCTAGGGTGAGACTTTTTTCGGACTTCATGCGCTGCACGTTTTTGTAGAGGGTGCGGTTGAGCGCATCTAGGAACCGAACGGGGTCTACTTCGGGGATTTCCTTGAGGGTGCGAACGGCGGTTTGCGCCATCAGCATCAAGATGCCACTTTCGAGTCCATGTCCAGTGACATCGCCGATGCCCAGAGTGACAACGCCATCGGTGTTTAAAACATCATAGTAGTCGCCGCCGACTTCATCGGCAGCCTCCATATATGCAGCAATATCGAGTCCTTCAATTTCCAGTTCCTCAGCATTGGGCAGAATCATTTGCTGCATCTGACGCACGATATCCAATTCAGCACCCATGCGGAGATTGTCTTCCTTGAGTCTCTCGTTGAGGGTATCTAACTTTTGCGCGGAGTCCGCCAGTTGCTCTATGGCTTGTTCGAGTCGATCGGATTGTACAAAGATCGATTGGTCAAAAACATCCAGCAACTGCGTCAAAGTCGCTACTTTGGATTTAAGCTGCGCTAGCTCCTGCTCAGTATTTCTTGTGAATATTTGCCTAGATGCTGTAGCAGATTCATCTTTTTGAGCGAAGACAACTCCTCGATAGAAGGGCAGCAGTGCTGTCTTGACGTTCAGCGCCAGAGTGCTGAACATCTGAGCCGTGCTATGGGGAATCTGGACTTTCAAGAACATGATAATTGCAAACATATTGCCTGAAGGTAATAGACCACCAAACCCCAACACAGACTTGATTCCGAAGGGAATCACAAAGGAGTCCTGAGCGGGAATATAGGGGCTGCCAATCGCTTCAGGTACATAGAAGACGTTGTATTTCCTCTGCTCGATTTCTACCAAAAGATTCGGGTCAGGGTTGATAACTGTTTTTATATCTAAGCCGAGCTGTCTGATGAGTTGTGAGATCATCGGCATCTGAGCGACTACAGATTCGCTTGCCAGTGGAATAGCTTTGTGTCCAACGGATGTGTGTCTTGAGTTCCATTCCGTTTGTTCTCCTACCGTTGCCAGTAGATTCATGCACTTCATGCCAGGCAAAGGGGGATAGTGGTCCAACATACTACGGGCATACTCGGCAAGTTCGACTTCTAAGTCTTCATAAGGGTGAGTTTTGAACAAACGGACGAGGGCGCAGGATTTCTCACCAGTTGGCTTAGTACAGAAATTTTCGTAAAGATACCTAACAATTCTGTTACTCGCCTCTTCCATACTTTCAACCCCCAAGCCGAACTGGCGTAGAGCCAACCCGCATTCGGCCATGTCCCTTAAAGTGAATCTCGTCAAGTCGTACATCGGACTTCCTTATAGATTGGGAAATAACGGCAACTAAGAAAGACAGTGCCACAATCGAGTAATTATGGTGCCTTTCGGCAGGTACTGGCATCGCCGCCATGCCAATATAAAGCATACTTCCCATGCCATAGCCCATGAGAATACCGGGGATTAACAATGAGAACCTGTGTGCAAAACCTCAATGGAAGTTGTAGAAAGCAATACCAGATGCAATGACTAGGCAAAGCCAAGAGACAATCACAATGGGTAAATCCTAGGCGATCACTAATGGCCGGTGATAAGCCAGCATTCCTAAAAAGTGCATTGCCCAAATGCCCGTGCCTGTCAACGAACCACCAATTAACCCACCTAAGCGAATATTTTCACCGTTTTTTGGAGTCATCCTCCCAGGTAATTATAAAATGATATAGGAGGCAAAAATTGCAAAAATGACCCCCTAAAAATCGTATTTGATTACCCTTAATATAGCAATCCTCAATCATTTGCGAAGTTCTTACTCCCTCCACTTGATAAGGGGAGGGTTGGGGTGGGGTCAAACCTTTACGACTCATTTAGGATTGCTATAGATATGTAAAATAATTTTAAAATTTAATTAAGTTTTTTAACAAAACTTTCCTTGGCATCTTCAGCTAATTCACTCCGAACCAATGTCGATTTTAGCACAGTTAGTCGCTGGAGGCGCTCACGAAATTAAACAACCCAGTTAGTTTAATTTATGGTAAAATGGTTCATGTTGATCAATATGTTTTAAATATATTCAACATGATTAAAATTTACCAAAAATACTGTCTGTAATCGCAGCCTCAATCATAAAAAATGTCAAATATATTGCTTTTCATCATATTAAAAAAGAAGAAAAAGAGTAATTTTTTTTAGCAAATATCAGCTCTACAAGCGTTTATCTAATTTCGATAAATTATATGATTTATGTAGGGGCTAATTTCAGACAGCCCCTACATCATTTGTGGTTCTGCTTGCTTATTTTTGCAGCGGATTGAGTTTCGTAACCGAACTTTCCTTGGCATCTTCAGCGCTATCTTTCAGGAAACCAGAAGCATCCTTAAAGGCGGCGCCTACTTTCTCTAAAATATTGGCATCGGGATCGCTGCGATCGAATACGGGTTGAGCCTTAGCCGGCTGTCCGTCTGGCCCGTCTAACAGAGTTTTATCTCCGCCGAGTTCGAGGTCGAACTTGTCAGTTTCCAGGGGTGCAGAGCCCGGATAAAGCAGCTTTGAGGAATTAGATTCAGCGGTAGTCGAGGCCAGGAGACGATCGCCCACCATCGACAAATCAGCCCGATTCTTTTCTGCTTGAGCAGGCGACTGATTTACTTGAGGATCAGTGGATGTTTTATAATTCGTGTATCCATCCCCACCCGCCTTGTGAGGGTTATTCATTCCTCCAGCTTGAACGGGAGGATTATCAGGCCGAGCACCTCGAACATCGCCCGCATTGCAAGCGGTGCTGGTAAACAGCAGCACACCTGCCATAAATACAGTCAAAAATTGAGTCAAAAATTGACCGTTACGCAGTTTTTTCAAAAAAGCAGTTACAGTGTTCACAAAAAGTTTCCATTTTTCAACTACTAGTTGTTAAGAGTAAAAGTAAACTCTCCAGGGCTGCCTCTAACGGCGGTGATATTTTGCTGCGAGTTGCTATCGACTTTTTTATAACTTTAGAGGGATTGAATAAACTGCGGAGATTTTTCCAAAGCAAAGCATAATGGTAGGGTGCGCCCGTTCCAATAGTTGCTGGAATTGAAGAGCTTTTTTGTTTGTGACACACCCTACAAGATCCTAATTAGGGAATTTTTCGACTTTCGCTTCAGCTTGCAAGGTCAGCAAACCAGCTTCCACATTTAGCTGCTGAATTCGCAGGGACATTCCCTCAAGTTCAAAATTTCGCAAGTTTAAAACTTCACCAGCTTTGTCAGCCAAAGCTTCAGTTAACTCCGGCGAAAATTCCTTGTTTTCGGGATACTCGACATCCTGAAGAGAAATTGCCCAACCGCCCGCTGCGATCTCAGGTTTGGCTGTGAAATAAATCTTTTCCGTGGAGGCCGTTTCCCGCACCAATACCTCAGCATTTAAAGCGATTTTTCCAGCTAGCAATTTGCACTCAATAGTTTTAACGTCTATTGTCTGCTGTTGTCCGTCAACATTAACTTTTAAGTTTTTCAGTTTCCTGCTGATGTATTCGGAATTAAAAGCGCGGTTGATATCGCTTTCTGTTAAAACTGCGCGCGCCCCACCGAAGGCAGGCCCGTTCAGTTCAATTTTGCCAAACATAGCGGTAAGAGGATTGACTGCAATATCCTTGACGTGAATTTGCAATTCTTCCACGCGCAAATCTTGTTGCATTACCAATCCTTTGCCCTCAACGGCAACGGCCTCTACTTCTCCTTGGGCTAGCTGGCCAGGATCGGTGTTAACTGTGACAGACAAAGTTTCGGATTCGTCTAATTTGCTCGCAATAGCAATCTCTGCCACTTTGTCGATCGCCTGTTCCCCTAAACTTCTATTTTGTTGAAGCACGCTCAGAATTCCTAATAATATTGTTGTAAGAAATAGTAGTTAATACTTAAGTCGTTTACCGTCTTCCTCCCGGCAGGTTTATCGTCTGAAAAAAACTCAGCCAAAGACAGAGGGTTTCCAGAAAATTACTAAAATTAATCAGGTACTCTTCGGCGCACTCTACATTGACTCGGTTGCGAAGCGGTGAAAACTCAAAAACTCGGACTTTTGCCCAAAGTCTTTTCTAGAAGTTCGATCGCCCGCTACAATAAGTAAGAGCCGGCACCGCTTTTTGCAATGAATTCAGAATCAACTCTCGCTAGACTACAAGCTACACTTCCCGACGGAAAACTGCCTTCTAGCTACGGGGTATACTTCAAAAACACCCTAGTAGCCCTATGTCACGCCCTAGAAGACCACATTTTGCAAACCAGTGGCGGGGACAAGAGCGAACTCCAACCCTTAGTTTTGGTAACGTTTCAGCAGGGAAAATGGTATTTACAGGAAGCCGATCGCTACCTAGATATTGCTAATGCCTCTCGGTGCGTTGTCATCGGTGCAGTAGCCGACAGCGGTTTCGCTACCCACAAAACGGGTCAATTAGAAAATGTATCTTTAATAAATCTCGATGAGAGCGACCCCCTAATCCAAGAATGGAATTTAATCATCGTCGCCCCCACATACAAAGCAATGGTGCTTTGCCGCGAACTTTCAGCCGAGGAATACTTGCCCGAGGGCAAGCCAGAAGTCGATACAGAACGAAAGTTCTACGGTTTGTGGTCGTTTGACCAGTCTTTGGTGTCGGCCTCGGCAGAAATTTTTATAGAACAGACGCGACATTACAACTCCCCGCTAGCCGACAGTTTGCTGGAAATGTACCACGAAATCCTGGCAACCAAAGGTCCGCCCTTGGCAGATATTAGTGGCGTGGTATCGCGGATAGTCACTTACCTGCAAAGTTCTCAGCAGCAAATGGTGGCAATTAACCGCCAAACCCGCGAATTGTGGGAATTGGAAGGTCAAGCTTTGCGCGTCAGCCGCAATTTGAACGCTAACAAACTTCAAGCTTTTCTGCGGATGGCCCAGCGGGTGGACGAACGCGATACCTCCAATCCTACAGCGTCTTTGCAGGTGGCGGCTTTGTCGGAAACTTTGGGTCAACTACTGGATTTGCCGGCTTTGCAGTTGCGGAGGCTGCGGCTGGCTGGATTGCTATTTCGAGTCGGCTTAATTTCGGCCCCGAATGAGGTGTTCGATCGCACTCCTGATGCTTTCGACCCAGCAACTTTCTCTTTTTGGCGCGATCGCAGTTTCATTGGTTCCCAACTGCTGCAAGCAATGCCGGAACTAGCACCTGTGGCGGAAATTGTCAAGCATCAACTCGAATATTGGGATGGCAGCGGCAGGCCAGAGGGTTTGCGAGCCGAAACCATACCCGTTGCTTCGCGGATTTTGGGCTTGGTCGCTGATTTTCAAGAATTGACTCAACCGCGTGGCGATCGTGCGGCTTTGAGTTTGAGCGAAGCTTTGGAACAGTGCCGCGAACTGTCGGGCACTCGCTTCGATCCGGCTTTGGTGGAAACTCTCAGCAACGTCGTCAGGCTGGCAGAAATGGGTTTGATGCAGTTACCGAACCGCCCCAGCCAACTGCCTAACGTGTGGTTGGAGGATTTGGGCGATCGAACGACCGCGACCGCTCCGGCATTATAAAATAACTGGACTGTTGACTGTTGACTGTTAACTGTTGACTGTTGACTGTTGACTGTTGACTGTTGACCAACAACTGACAACCAATAACTGACAACTGACTAATGACTAATGACCTCGAAGCCATACGTAAAGGCAAAATTTTGATGTTGGCCGGCACTGATTTAGCCGGCAAAGACTTAGCGGGAGCCGATCTCGCCGATGCTAACTTGTCTCAAGCCAACTTGAGTGGAGCTAATCTCGCCGGCGCTAACTTGCAGCGGGCCGTATTGCGAGCCAACCTCCGTGGCGCTGACTTGAGCGGGGCGGACTTGCGAGGCGCAGATTTTCGCAATGCCGATTTGCGGGGAGCTTCCTTCGCTAACGCTTTAGTCCGCGACGCAAGTTTTGGGGGTGCTTTTTTGACGGGAGCATCCATCGGCAATTTGGATTTGAGCGGTGTCGATTTTCGCGGCGCTGATTTGCGGGGCGCTGCTTTGGCTCGGGCAATTTTGCACTCCGCCGATTTGAGCAATGCCAATTTGTCAGGCGCTGATTTGTCGGGAGCTGACTTGGAAGAAGCGATCCTAAATGGAGCCGTACTGCGCGGCGCTAACCTGACGGGGGCTAATTTGCTTTGCGCCATGATCGAACAAACCCTTTGGGATGGAGCGTTGCTTGATCGCGCCTGTCTCCAAGGCACCCCCCTGAGCCTTTAAATTTCAACAATGTTGTTTTGAAGACATACAAAAAACAATATCTGCTTATGAGGTGAATAAGCACAAGCTATTTTTACATTTCTTAATATGAGGTTATAATGGCGACTGTAGATGAGCAAACGAATAAATGGTAGCAGCTTTGTTTAGCGGTACATCCTTTCAAGGTCAAAGTGGCGATCGCCTTGTTAGTAAAGTAGCAGGAGCTGCGATCGCAGCCTTATTCAAGCGTTCTGAAAAGGCCGAGGCCAACATCCGAGTCGAACCAGTAGCCAAACTCTTGCAGGGAAGCATCGACGGTTTTGACTTCGTTGGCAAAGGTATGTTGATGTACAACGGCCTTCGCATAGAAGTGATGGAACTCTACCTGCAAGCACTCTCCATTGATTTTGGAGCGATTTTTGCAGGTCAAGTGAAATTGCGGCAGCCTACCCAGGCAAATATGCGAGTAGTCTTAAGTCGATCGGATTTAACCACCTCATTCAATACACCTTTTGTAGTTGAAAAACTCCAGAAGCTGAAGTACCAAGAGCAATCTCTGCACTTTCAAAACACTGAAGTCAGCTTCGGAACCGACAAATCAATTCGGCTTCAGTCCGAAATTACCGTAGGCGATGCCAGCGAACCGGTCAAAATAGATATTACAGCTCAATTGCAAGTAGAAGACCGACGTAAAATCCAATTTGTCAGCGTTACTTACGGCGGTGACGAGCAAGCAGTAGACTTGGGTCAAGCTATAATTGCCCACGTAAATAACTTGCTAGACTTAGACAAATTTGCCTTAGAAGGCACTCAACTGCGAGTAGACCGCTGCCGAGTTCAGAACGACGAGCTGGTTTTCTACGGTTGGGCTGGTATCGAACAGTTTCCCAAAGGCAAGCGCTAAACCTCAGCAGGCTGAGGTTTGCCCAGCCATCTAGTTTGGAAAAAGAGCATTTTCAGTTAGCAAACAACCCGCACCGGCGGGTTTTGCTTTAGGTTTTAGATGGGAAGAAAAATCTAAGATCTAAAATCTCGCATCTAAAGTCGAGCGACGCAAAATCAGCACTGAGGTTGATTCGATTGGGCAAATTATTTTGATAGATTCAAATAATAAATTAAACCACTCTCAAGAATAAAGATGCTCGGATTTTATTTATTTTGTATCTACGTCGCAGTCTTGTCCGTGTTTGCCGGGCCGGGCCACCGCCGGTCTGAGAAATGGTGGGTAGAAATTGTCACCGATTTGCCCCACTGTACCTACTATTTTGGCCCCTTCGATACCGACAAAGAAGCTTCCAGCAATACTCCAGGCTACATCGAAGACTTGGAAAGCGAGGGAGCTAAAAGGGTTAGTATCCGCATCAAACGGTGTCAGCCTTCGCATCTGACCATTTGCGAAGAAGAAGTCTCAGAAACTGTAGCGATTTAAGGATGTTGAGTTTTGAGTTAACTCAAACCTCAACAATAATATAAACACACTCTTCTTCTAGTCCTTAGCTTGCGGACTTTGTATGTCTACCAGTGACTTACAGCCACCCAGCCTAAAATTCTTCTCCACCAAAATGCTGATTTTAGACAGCAGATACTCTCAAAAACTACCTGCGTCAAATCAGCACTGAGGACGATCCGATCGCTCCCCTTGCGTTGATAAATTGAGAAGAGTAAAAACTACTTAAGTATTCTCAGAGGTAAATATGTTTGAAATCTCTATGTTGGGTATGTTTTTCACGGCTTTTTGGCTACTAGCTCAACCTGCTAGCAGCACTCGACGCGACGAATGGTGGGTAGAAGTTGATACAGATTCGCCAAAGCGTACCTATTACTTTGGGCCCTATGACAGCAGAGAGGAAGCTTCTGACAGATCGACCAGCTACATCCGAGACCTGGAGAACAAAGGAGCTAAAAAAATTACCATCAACCTCAAACAAGGTAGCCAACCTACTCAGTTAAGAGCTAGCGAAGAGTCTTGAGAAGGTGGGAAAGTGCAAATTATGGGCGAAGAAAAGTTGACTTATTAACAGGGTTTTTTTCAAATGAGATCGCGCCTGCATACACTAGGGACACAACAATGCTGTGTCCCGATGAAATAGTGAAGAAAGAATCTTATTTCCGTCCGAGAAATGCACGCTTTTTCAAAGCACCATCTGATTGAGATTACTGCGAGGATTAAAAGTGCGATTTGCTTTGAGTTTTTCATAGCATTCGCGTTCTACACTGCTAATTTCTTTCGGTGGCACGATCGCAATTTTTACTAACAAATCAGTCCGCTCGTCTTTCTTCGGTTTCGGCCATCCTTTGCCCCGCAACCGCAAAGACTGACCCGAACGAATCCCGGCTGGAAATTTCACAGTGATCATACCTTCAGGCGCCGGCACTTCAATTGAAGATCCCAACACCGCTTCGTCGGGAGTTATTGGCACTTCGCAGACCAAATTCTCTCCCTCAAACTGGAAGAAAGCGTGAGGCAACACTTCTAATTTTAGGTACAAATCTCCCTGTTGCTTCGTGTACGGGTCAACTTGACCTTTACCTTTTACCCGAATTTTACTGCCGGTTTTCACTCCTGCTGGAATCGAAACTTCGCCCGTGGCGACTCGCTTAGAAGTGCCCCGAAATGCTTCCCCTAAAGTCAGGGAAACCACCACCTCGGTGTCGAGAGAGCTGACTGCGCTGCGGTTTTCGTACCCCGCGAAATCTTCAAAGCCGCCAAAACCTGTGGGCCCGCCGCTGGTGCTGCGGTAGTTGCTGTAATTCCACTTGGCGTTGCGAGCATTACCCGGACTACTACCTGCGCGACCTAGCAAGGCATTGATAAATTCGTCAAAACTGCCGTACTCGCTGAAGTCAACCCC
Organism: Microcoleus sp. Pol8_D6; assembly: GCF_036700965.1. NCBI lineage: Bacteria > Bacillati > Cyanobacteriota > Cyanophyceae > Oscillatoriales > Microcoleaceae > Microcoleus > Microcoleus sp. Pol8_D6. Next base: position 35,185 of record NZ_JAUBPW010000058.1, read on the forward strand.
GCCAAAGTCTACATTCGTACTGCCCCCGCCGGGCCATCCGCCTGGAGTTGTGGCAGCTTGCTTCCAGTATTGACCGTATTGATCGTATTTTTTGCGTTTTTCAGGGTCTGAGAGCACTTCATAAGCTTCGTTTACTTCTTTAAAACGAGCTTCTGCTTCTTTGTTGCCGGGGTTCATGTCCGGGTGATATTTGCGGGCTAGTTTGCGGAAAGTTTTTTTAATTTCGTCAGAACTGGCAGTTTTGTTGAGTCCCAAAATAGCGTAATAGTCTTTAAAATCTGTTGCAGCCATTAAGCAATCCCCTCTTTATTAGTTGTTATTTGTTAGTTGTTAGTTGTTAGAAAGAATAAATCCCAAATTACCCGCAGGATGGCGCATTAGTATAATGCCAGGAGCCGAAGTGCCTGCGGCATCTCATTCAAATTATAGGTTATCAAAGGTTTGGACTCGATCGAGTTCGGTTGTTGCTTGGCGTTCGATCGCAATTTCCGCACTCCCCTGCTGTTTAAGATTTTATAGCATTCGGCTCTCTCGTGCCCAAGGGAGCTGAAGCAGCAGCCTCTAGAAATGCTTTTGGCATTGGACAACACAAACAATAGCTTTCATTAATTAAGAACGTCCTTACCCTCCAGGGCGTTGCTATACCTGTGAGCTTTGAGACGGTGAAACTCCTGCAGCGAATACTTTTGGGGAGTTATGAGACTTAGGGCTTTCGGGAGGCTGCAGCCCGGTTGAGGTGAGGGGGGAAAGCTGCTGCTGTTGCGGGCGCGAGCCTAGGAGGGTTGACTGGCGCGGACGATCAATACTTTTTTTGGTCTTTTTTTCCGGGGCACGGTGCGATGGCTACGCCCCGGCTTACGCCTACGAACTTCTCGATATGAGCTTGATACCCCATATAAATCTTAGCAGGTTTCCATCAGCAAGTTCTGTCAAATCTGGTTTATGAATTGTGACTATATAATACCCTAAATTGCGCCGTTTTTACACAGAATTTCTAGATATTTTTTATTCACCCCATACCCCTGCTAGAGAATTTTATTTTTACAACCTCTGAATACATTTAAGTCAAAGTAATATAACATAATTTCTTCGCTGTCTGTTAGCTAAATCACACACTTGTATAAAACATTAAGATAGGATAGTAGAGCGATAAGCTTTTAACGCTACTAGGGTGCTAACATTATGAATTATTTGCTAAGTTGGCCTTGTGGCTGCTGCGACGATTGGAAAGATAGTTCCGAGAGTGCTGTGGTACTCAGAAACGGGCAGCGCATTTGTCAGTCGTGCTACCAGCGCAAGTACAAGAATCAGAAGCTATTCGCCAGACGCAGGCGAGCGGACATATCTGTATCGCGGCAGACAGTAACAGAGACTGTCGCTTATTAATAATGCGCGAGCCTTTGAATAAAGCCAAGTATTTCGACAAACTCGCATCAGCGGTAGGAATTAATAATCAACAAAAAAAAGAATGAATTTCGTTATCAGTCATCAGTCATCGGTCATTGGTGATCTGTCACTAATTTCATTATTTATCATCAGTCACTTGAAAAGCAGGTAACAGATTTTAACTTAAAAAACTAATGACTGACGACTAATGACTAATGACTAATAACTAAATGATAGTTCCATCAGGAATCGTGGCATTTTTCAGAACTACGATAATGCCACTGCGGATGTAAAAACCTTGGTTTTCGCGGTTGGCTTCTTCCACTCGGTCTTTATTAATTATTTGAACATTGCGGCCGATGCGAGCATTTTTATCCACAATCGCGCGGCGAATTGTAGTATCTGCACCGATACCAAGGGCGACGCCGCCGTTGTCCAAACTCGAATGCCGTTCGGCGTCGGGTTCGTAGAAGTCAGCACCCAGGACCAGGGTGTCTTGAATCGTACATCCAGCTTCAATGCGCGATCGAACTCCCAACACAGAATGGTCGATCCGGCACTCTTTGAGAATGCAGCCTTCAGCAATAATCGATTCAGTCACGTGAGTATTTAAAAGCTTAGTCGGCGGCAAGAAACGCGGGCGAGTGTAAATTGGCGCCTTTTCATCGTAGAAACTGAAAGGCGGCTGAGGCTGTTTTGTCAGAGCCAAGTTAGCATCGTAAAAAGCCTCAATGGTTCCGATATCTTCCCAATAATCGTCAAACAAATAAGCTTGAACGTTGTGGTCTTTTGCAGAATTGGGAATTATCTCTTTACCAAAATCAGTTTGGTTTGGAGATTCTTTCAGGAGTTTAATCAGAACTTCTCTTTTGAAGACGTAAATCCCCATCGAAGCAATGTAAGGACTTTCCTGAGCCTGCTGCGCTGTCAATCCCAGTGTAGTAGTATCCACCTGCATTTGTTTGAGCGCATCGCCTTTTGGCTTTTCGCTGAAAGAAACAATGCGGCCGGTGTCGTCGATTTTCATCAAACCAAAATCCGACGCCCGCTTCTCGTCCATTGGCAAAACCGAGAGGGTGATATCCGCGTTGGTTTCGCGGTGTCTCTGCACAAACTTCTGGTAGTCCATGCGATAGAGGTGATCGCCCGAAAGAATCAAGTATTCATCAACGTCCCACTGTTCTAGCAGCGAGAGATATTGGCGAACCGCGTCGGCTGTCCCTTGAAACCAGTTGGGGTTTTCCTGAGTTTGCTGGGCGGCGAGCACCTCAACAAATCCCTCGGTGAAGCCGGAAAACTGGTAGGTGCGAGAGATGTGACGGTTGAGGGATGCCGAGTTGAATTGGGTGAGGACGTAGATTTTGACTATTTCCGAGTTTATGCAGTTGCTGACAGGAATATCGATGAGGCGATATTTGCCTGCGAGGGGAACTGCGGGTTTGGCTCGCAGTTTGGTTAGGGGGTAAAGGCGGGTGCCTACACCGCCACCGAGGATGATGGCTAAAACTTTTTTCAAGGAACTTTCTCCCTAGGGTCGATTAACTCTCCAAGTACAGTGTCGGATGGTGAGGGCTTCTTGACAAGGGGGGGGAGCAAGGAAGTTTTGAGTTTTGAGTTAGGAGTTGAGTCGTTTACACAGAAACCAGGTTGTTTAATCCAAATACTTCTTCAAACTCTCAATAAGAGTTAAAAAACCCGGTTTATCAGAGTTAGAGTACGTCCTGGATTGGAGTTAGGAGTTTTGAGTTGTGAGTTAAAATACCCATCTATCCAGAATGGATATTTAAAAAAGTTTTGAGTTGTGACTTAAAATACCCTTCAATAAATAAAGGCAGTTTAAGGAAAGAATAAGGTTCGGGGTTTGGGCTGTTAATAATAAGTCTTTTGGGTAAATTCCCCGTTTTCACAATTTATCAATCGAGGCTCATGGCGCTGTTGTTCTTTTTCAAGGCAGGTCGATCGCGCCACCACGGGCGCTGACGCTCTGTATGGGCCCTTCTTAGCGCTCTGGTTCTGCTTGAGTTTGAGCCGGTTTTTTTTGCGGGCGTTTCTGTTATTTGAGTTTCTCCGACTCCACAGCATTCAGGAAGCGCCCCCCGTCGGGACGATAAATTTCTTCTAGGTAGAGTCAGTTTTCTATCTTAGATTGACCGCAAATTTGTGTAATATTTTACAATTTGTCGATCGACCAAAGGGGATAAAATGTCTATTCTCTACCAAAAGCTAGATCCGCAACAAACATCTGCTACTGTAGCCTAACCCCTAAAAGCTAAAAAAAGTGTATGCAAATTCAAACGCCAGACTGGGTTAAACACGCGGTATTCTACCAAATATTCCCCGATCGCTTCGCCAAAAGCAAACAGCCTCGCAAACGCCTGCTGCAAAACTTCATGTGGGAAGAATGGCACGAAATCCCCACCCTGCAAGGCTACAAAGGCGGCGACTTGTGGGGCGTGATGGAACAGCTAGACTACTTGCAAGACTTAGGCATTAACGCAATTTATTTCACCCCCATATTTCAGTCGGCCAGCAATCACCGCTACCACACCCACGACTACTATCAAGTCGATCCGATGTTGGGTGGCAATCCGGCTTTTAAAGAGCTTCTAGACGCCGCTCACGATCGCAACATCAAAGTTGTCCTCGACGGCGTATTTAACCATGCCAGCCGTGGCTTTTTCTTCTTTCATGATATCCTCGAAAACGGCCCCCATTCTCCTTGGGTAGATTGGTTTAAAATTGAAGGCTGGCCGCTATCGGCCTACGACGGCAATTTTCCTGCTAATTATGCTGGTTGGGACGGGAATCGAGCCCTTCCTGTATTCAATCACGACAATCCAGAAGTGCGAGAATACATCATGGAAATCGCCGAATATTGGATTAAATTCGGCGTCGATGGCTGGCGGCTGGACGTTCCTTTTGAAATTAAAAACCCGGGATTTTGGCAGGAATTTCGAGACCGAGTTAAAGCAGTTAATCCCGAAGCTTACATTGTCGGCGAAGTTTGGGAAGATGCGAGAGAATGGCTCGACGGCACTCAATTTGACGGCGTGATGAATTATCTTTTTGCTGCACCGACTATTGCTTTTGCAGCCGGGGACAGGGTAGATTTAACTCAAATTGAAGGCCGTGCTTATCATCCCTATCCGCCGCTTTTTGCTAAAGAGTACGGCGACAAAATTCAGCACGTTTTGGAACTGTACCCGTGGCCGATACAGCTAACTCAACTTAATTTGTTGGCTAGTCACGATACTGCGAGGTTGTTAACAATTGCAGGAGGCGATAAAGCTAGCGTCGAACTCGCTACTTTGCTACTGTTAACTTTTCCTGGAGCTCCCAGCATTTACTACGGCGATGAAGTTGGTTTGCCCGGTGCTCTAGATCCCGATTCTCGCCGCGGTTTCCCCTTACAAGGTCACTGGGAACTTGATGTTTTAGATTACCACAAGCAGTTGATAGCTTTGCGGCACAAATACGCTGCCCTCCGCACTGGTTCGTACCAAATTCTGTTTGCTGAGGGAACGGTTTACGTTTTTGCCAGAATTTTGGGGGATGAGGAAATAGTTGTTGCTGTCAATGTCGCGACAGAAGCAGCTAATATTAGCTTTGAGCCAGCTAAGTTGAAATCTCCTCACGATAAATTGCTGTTTGGGAAAGGCGAGTTTGTTTGGAAAGGTGACGGGGAAACTCGCATTTTAGAATTGATGCTGCCGGCGCGCTCAGGATTGATTTTAGGTTCGGATAATTAGTTCAGCAATTACGCAAGTGTCACGCTCCAATCGACTTGTAGGGTGCGTTAGACCGAGTTATGAACCGATGATCGATGGTTTTGGTTCTGAGGTACCTTACTAATTGTGACACTTGCGTAATTTCTCTAGTTTAAAATGTAAGGTGCGCCATAATCACCCTACTAAATTTAGAGATGTCGCAAGTTTGATTATGCTGCAACCATTGCTGGTAGTAGCACGGAATCAATGATATGGATGACGCCATTGTCAGCAAGAATATTGGAAGTGAGAACTTTAGCATCATTCACTTTAAGGCCGTCAGAACTATCCATTCCTACCACCGAACCTTCAACTGTTTCTGCCGAACTTAACTCAAGCAAATTCTCAGTTAGTACCTCGCCAAACAGAATGTGATAAGTCAGAATTTTCTTGAGCTTGGGTATGTCTTCCAACCAAGACGTAATAGTGTTCGTAGGAATTTTGGCAAATGCCTCGTCAGTGGGTGCTAAGAGGGTGTAGGGGCCCGGACTTTGCAATAAATCTAACAAACCAGCCACTTCAATAACAGTTACGAGTGTTTTGAAAGAACCGGCATTGGTGACAGTCTCGACAATATCAGGCATGATGTTTTTCAGGAGTGCAAATAGTAGAAAATAAATCTGTGGCGACGATAATTTTAGCAATTTACAAATAGCAGAAAATGAATCGGAGGGATGATGATTATTTGAGCCATTATAAGTTAAATGCGGTTGCTGGCTCTGATGGCTGGGCGCGATCGACCTTTTGGGCTTATACTTGGGTCGCCTCCTCCCCCTTGCGGAAAAACTGCTTTAAAATCTCTCCGGGTTCTCTGTCCCAGGTGTCGATATGTTCGTAAATTAAGCCGTCTTTATCCAATTTATAAGTAGAGTAGCCGTTAAAAAAAATCCGAGCTTTCCAGGGAACCCGCAGTGTCCCGCGAACAGTCCAATTTGCCACAATAGTATTATCATGGGCTGTCTGACCTACGTCGTGCAGGTCGAAGTAAATCTCGTTAAAGAATAGCTGGCCGTGAAATCGCAGAGTCCAAAAGATAATGCGATAGTTGATTTTTCCTTTAAATTTGTTAACAGGGTCTTGAAAATAAACATCTTTTGTGTAGATGTGGTAGGAGATGTCTTTCTCAAACAGCGTCGGGAGCTCCGCTTTGAGGGTGTCTACTGCTTGTTCTACCTGCATTTGATATTCGATCGCGCTCAAACTACCACCTTGTGACAGTATTAATTTATAACTTTAAATGAATAATCTCGATCGGCAGCGGGATGAGAAAAAAATCGATACTTCATCCAGCTCTAATCTTACCTCTAATTATATTGTCCGCGCCGGCCTTTCTGCTGGCCCGGACTTGCGACATCGAAACCTTGGCACAGATTTGACAGAACACCCCCACTCCTCTGATATTCTCGCAGAAATCAACAGCGGCAAGCTGTTGATGATAGATAGCCGTCGCCGGAACGGTCTAATTTTGATTAAACGTTTCCACGCGGAGTTTGCCGGGCCTGGGGCTGCCGTTGGCGGCGCTTTTGAGGTTGACTCTCAGCAGGTAATTCCCGTGGGCGATTTTTGTTTGGTTTGCCCTCAATCTCCCGAAGAAATACAGAAAGCTTTTGGAATTCGGCGGCAGTGGGTGCGGTTAATGGAACAGTTAACGGCAAAGCCGACAGCTTTGGAACGCGCACAAATGGTTTTAACTCAGTTTGAACAATATTTGGATTCGGAAACGGTGGCACAAATTCCCGATGAAGCTTTGGCACTTTTAGTAGGCGTATTTCCCCAGACTATTCGGGCGGCACGGCAAGGAAATGATCAGTTATAAATTGGTGTAGATACCTTATCCCTCTTTTGTCAGTGTCGGCAGAAAATAATCTGGGATGGTTATATCATAAGACTTTTACCAAAAACCTTGATTTCAGCCATTCTGTTAGAAAATAAATGCTCAAATCCTTGAGCTATCTACAGTTGAAAATTTGGTTCTCATTTTTAATTTCCCAGAGTGACAAAAGAGAGTTATGCTGCGATCGCGCTGCTACAAGCTCCACTCGGCATTCTGCAAAACGACTCGATAGCCATCTGGGTCTTCAAAGGTAACTCCATCTTTGTCCCAGTAGGGATTGTAGGAGTTTACAGGCTCAAATCCACTTGCTTTCATTCGCTCAACAGCCTGCTGCCATTCTTGTTGGTTAGGAAGGTAAAAGACGATAAGATTGTCTTGAGTTGGAGCGCCACCTACAATATGTCCCCGTTGATGGATGAATTCAAAGTGGTGGCTTTCTCCTGGCATTCCAACCATTACTCCGTCAAAACCTTCATGGTTTTCAAAACGATCGAGGATTTGCAGCCCTAAACCCTCTGTGTAAAAATGAACAACTCGATCGAGGCAATCCGTTGGACGAGCAACCCGTAAAACCTTTCCTTGAAGCATATACATCTTCTCCAAAGTTATTTTTGTGTTAAGCAGAAACTGGATACCGAATATTATGAGTTGTCAAAAATTTCTCCTATTCGATCGACTGTTCGCTGATTTTCCTCGGGACTGCCCACCGTAATTCGCAAACCTCCTCCAGTGTGCCGAATTAAAGTACCTCGATCTTTTAGCTGCTGCATGATTTGTTTGTGTTCCTGTTCAGCAGATTCGCCATCGCCAGCTTTCACCCGCAGGTAAACGAAGTTAGCCGCACTCGGCCAAACTTGCAATTTTTGATGCTGAGTTAGCGCTGCAATTAATTTGGCTCTTTCTGATAGAGTTTGGGGAATGGTTGCTAGCAATAACTGCCGCTGCGCTACGGCTAACTCGGCTGCTGTTTGCGAGAAACTGGGAAGGTTGTAGGGGAGACGGATTTTTTCTAAGGTGGCTATGAGTTCGGGATGGGCGATCGCATATCCGACTCTCATTGAGGCCAGTCGAAATGCTTTGGAAAATGTGCGTAAAATAATCCAATTCGGATGCTGGTGCAATTGGTCTGCTAAAGTATTTTGGCTGAATTCAAAATAGGCTTCGTCAATTACTACTAATATCTCTTCGGGTAAAGTTGACAACCATTCTATTTCATCGGTTGTCAAAGCATTGGCTGTAGGGGAATTGGGATGAACGACAAAGACGGCGCGCACGGGGGGATTTTGATTTTGGTCGTTAGCGCAGCCCGCCCCTACGGGGGCTACGCCAACGGAGAGGATCGCCCTTTTAGCCGCCTCGATATCGATTTCAAAATTCTCCTCTTTCCGCTGAACACTCACAACGGGAATGCCGAGGGTTTGGGCCATTATTCCATACATCGAAAATGTAGGATTCGCTACCAAAATAGAGCCTTGACCGCTTAAACAAGTAGCTATTAAGAGGGATCTAATTAGTTCGTCGGAACCGTTACCCACAGAAATATTATCGGCTGTAATGGCGGTTTTTGGCAGTGTAACCCCCTCTAGCGGGGGGATTGTGATTGATTCATTGACGTATTGGGCGAGATCCTCTTTGAGCGCTGCGTGGCCTCCGTCGGGATACCGATTGGTCTCAATTAACTGCTGGTAAGTCCAAGCTAGCTTTTTTTTTAATTCCTCGGGCAAGTCGTAGGGGCATTCGTTGGTATCGAGGCGATCGATCGCACTTTCGGAGTGCGCTGGTTCTCCTGATGTGCCGCCCGGATGGGGAGTGTATGCGGTAAGTTCGGCTAAATCTTTTCGGATAAAGGGAAGCATGGTATAGTTTACGACTTTTTATTTTAGATAATCTGCTTAGAAGCATCTGAACTTAGCATAGAGCTTGTTCTATCTCGAAAGCAAGAGGAGATGCGGCATTTAGTTTCTGTCGATCGATTGATGCGTCGGCTGTGGCCAATTGATTATTCTTAGAAAGTAACTGCTAATATGTGGAAACCAAGTATGAAAGTCAAGCCTTCCGATATATCTAAAAATGCCGCCGCTACCCTCATAGCTTTGAGTTTGGCTGTTCTCCCTTCAGCTATGCCTGCCTCAGCTCAAACGGAGTCAGCTCCTGCCCAGAACAATACTGATTCTAATGGAGTTGTTCTAGACAGAACTCCCTTTCAAGAAAGCAAGGAAGACAACAATCATTGGGGTGCTTTGGGTTTGTTGGGCATCCTCGGTTTGGCGAATCTGTTTCGCAAGGACGAACCCAAACGCTACCGCGATCCGATGGGCGAATAATTGTTTAAACGGCGGTCGCACAAGCCAAAAAACAAATCAACCGTCGTGGATTCCGAAACCGGGTTTTTTACCGAAAGACTGGATTATTGCCTTTAATCCGAGCAAAAAATCCGGTTTCTTTGATATTGATGGGAATTTTGGCCACAAAGTTTATTCAATCCCGCCACAAAGCAATGCCACCCAATAAACCGCTCACATTTGGTACTATTTTAACCTGCGGCGGTAACTCAAAAACAATCTTTTTAGTATTGCCGCCGCCGATGTAAATGCGATCGCAGTTAAAGAGATATTGCAGATAGGTGAGCGCTTTTTCCAGACGGCGATTCCATCTTTTGGAACCGACTGTATCTAATGCCGATCGCCCTAATTGCTGTTCGTAAGTTTCCCCTTTGCGAAACGGGTGATGTCCTAACTCTAGATTTGGCACCAAGATCCCATCGACAAATAAGGCAGAACCAAAACCGGTGCCAACGGTAATTACTAATTCTACCCCCGTCCCAGCAATTGCTCCCAATCCTTGAATATCTGCATCGTTAGCCACTCGCACAGGTTTTCCCAAGCGATCTTTGAGAGTAGTTTGTAAGTCAAAATCTATCCAAGACGGATCTAAATTCACTGCGGTTTTTATGACGCCTAGACGCACGACTCCAGGAAAACCGACGGATACTCGGTCAAATTCTCCTTGTCCGCTGGCTAAAGAGGCGATCGCCTCTAGTACGGGTTCGGGTTTCGGTGGTTGAGGCGTTTCTAAACGGCTGCGTTCCGTTTGGGGATCGCCTTCATTGTCCAAAACCATAACTTTGATGCCGCTTCCGCCAATATCCACGGCTAAGGTGCGAGTCGATCGATCTTGTTCAGTCATTTGATTGTTGAGACTTGCAAGTTGGTAAAATTTTAATTTTTGAATTGGCAAAACTTTTGAATCGCTTCCCAAATTTCCGCTAGGACATTTCCCAAAGAATGATCGTCTTCTAATTCGATTAATTGCACCCAGGGACGGTTAGCGGCAAAATTTCTGCTAGCTTGAATCGGTATTATTGTATCATGTTTGCCGTGAAGAATTAACGTAGGGACTGAGCGAATTAATTTTTCTTCAGGGTATTGAGCCATATCTGCCACAAACTGATAATTCAGTGGCAGATAACGCTGTTCGCCGTAGTGGTAAACGGGCAAATATTTCTCAGACTGCCACTTTTCTAACTGTTGCTGTCCCAACAGTGGCAGCCAGTGGGAGATAAAGTCAAAAGCTGGCGCTAACAAAACTATTTGCTTTACTGACAATTGTCGCTGGGTTAACCAAGCCGCGGTCAGTCCCCCAAAACTCGACCCAATTATTGTAACTCCCCCTAATTGTTTTACCTTGTCGGCCGATGGGGAGGATGGGGTTTGCAGAAATTCTGTTTCTATTTGCTGCAACTGGCGGGTGAGGGTGAGACAGGAAAAATTGTTTTGATTGAGATCGGGAGTTTTTAGGTCAATTCCTAGGGACGAAAAGCGATCACGGAAATATTTTGCCTTAAGGGAATCGGGACTTGATGCAAATCCGTGTAAATAAATGTAACTCGAATGGTTTTTTAAATTCATTCAGTAATTGATATTTAACAACAAATATTAAGTATAACACCCAGAACCCCGACTTCTTAAAGAAGTCGGGGTTCTAATAAGCCGTGAACAAAATGGAACTATTACTGCGGTTTTTGACCGTTTTGCATCCGATTTTTAGCATTTTGTCGGCGCTGCTGCATCATTTGAGCTAATTGGCTGCGCTGTTCGGCTGTGAGCACTTCTCGCATTGCGAGTGTACTTTCAAATTGCACCTCTTCCAACTGCTGCCTCAATCCGATTATTTGACGGTGTTTTTCGCGCATTTCGCTGGCATTTGCCGTCCCGGACATCATCGTTTCCAATTCTTGTCTCGCTTGGCGGATTGCTTGCATCCGCTGGGAAACTTGGTCTTTGTAGCGATCGCGAACTGCTTGCATTTGCTGCTTTTGGTCAGCGCTTAAATTCAGTTTCTCGAACATCCCACCTTCCTTGCCAGCAGGTCGATTTGGTCGCTGATTTTGTGCAAATGTTTCCGGTTCGAGGGGATGAGGAACTGCTATTGCTGCAGCTGTACTACCGAGAGTCAGCATTAAAACTGCTAGGGCAGAAATACGATGAATTGACATGAAAATTACCTCTTTGATATTACTTACTTGTTGGCGGTTGGCTGTCAGCACTAGGGCTGACATTCAACCAGTCTGTTTGCGAGCGATCGGTCATACTTTCTTGGGTAGAATCATGGAGAACACCCTCCCAGTTAGTAACTAAAAATGCTTCTAACTTAGCTGTTTCCTCATCTGGCAATTGTGCAGTATTAAACGGACGGTAGCCAGACCAAAAAACTAGCAGGCTAGCAGCAAGCGCAGATGACAAAGCCCACTTAGAAACAGAGAATATTTTTAACCTGTTATCAGACTTGGCTGACGCAATTAATCGCGTTTTTTTGCGGTGATTTTCATGGAAAATACTCGCCTGATTACTTTCGATTGCTGCTAGGAGTTTTCGCTCTAAATCTGGTGCAGCTTCAGGAAAATTTGGGCGATGTTGCTTCAAGAAATTAACTAACTCTTGGTCGCTGCTTGGATTATTCATAGCTCGCTGACACCTTCTTTTTGCAAAAATTGCCGCACAGCATTTCGGGCATAAAACACGCGAGATTTGACGGTTCCCGCCGGCAGTCCCAAAATTTGAGCTACTTCTTTTTGCGGGATGTCTTCTAAGTCGTGCAGCACCAAAACGCTGCGGTGTTCAAAGCTCAATTTCTCCAATCCTCGCTGCACTAAATCTTGATAGTGCAACTGCATCAAGTCAGAGGTACGATCTGTGACAACAATCCGATCCATTTGTTCTTGATTTTTGAGTTTGGAATCAAAAGAATGCTGCTTAGCAACTGCTTGTCTTTGGTCAGAAGCCACATTCCAAGTGATTCGATAAAGCCAAGTAGAAAAGTTGTCTTGGTGCTTGAGTTTTGGCAATCCTTTCCACACTCGCAGGAATACTTCTTGCGTTAAGTCGTCAAGTAGCGAGGGCCCGCAGAGTTGGTAAAGGGTTGACCTGACTTTGTGTTGGTAGCGTTGGTAAAGGTGGCGAAAGCAGGTGCGATCGCCCTTTAAACATTCAGCAACTAAGTCCGAGTCGGAACAGTTATCGATGAAAACATTGGCTGACACAGCTAACACCTGTGAAGTCTCCCCCACCAGTTCGTTATCTGAAGTGTTTAGACAGGACGATCGCGAAAAAGGTTCAAATAATTTAAAATATTATTTTGAGCATGAATCCGCTTGGGGTAAAAAACTGCACCAATGTCAGCAACAGGCAAGATGCCTGTTCCACAAAAATTAAATAGGGCTTGCTGAATATATCGATGGCACTTGACGTAGCCTGGGTTATGCGCTCGCGAGAGCGAGGGTAAAGTGCAAA
>NZ_JAUBPW010000059.1:0-45027 GCF_036700965.1 Microcoleus sp. Pol8_D6
GGGACAATTCGGCATAGTTCACAAAAAACTTATCAAGGCTACTATCTTACCATCATTACTTCTTGGCCACTACCCCCGAAACGTCCTGTTGATTTTGTGATTTACGATATTAATGAAAATGACTTGCTGGCAATAGGATTGGCAAGATATGATTCAGATAGAGGCGGTGCACAAGAAGACGACCGAACAGGTGGTTATCGTAGCTGCGCTGATGAAATCCTCAGCTATACACAAAATCATAACTTAAGAACTAAAGTAATTTTCCTGAATGATGGGCCTGGTCTCTTACTCGGATCGATGTGGGATGACTACGCAAATATTGAAAATAGCTGGCAAGACAAGATTATTGTATTGACACTGCGTATGGTTCCAGATCGGATTACAGTGGAATGGCTGCGTTCTTGAAAATAGGAGTGACAATGGCTACGGGTATTTCTAAAAAACAATCGCAGGGTCAAGCTGCATCTAATTTTAGTGAAAGCGAATTAAACAATAGCTTGGATGCGTGCTTTTCCTATCCAGGAAAAGTGCCTGCAAGTGAAGTTTTAGACACTCATCAAGCTGAATGTGTAAAACTGTGGTCTAGCAATGAACAGCTAAGTCTGGCAAATGAAAACCGTCTTTACTATGGTGATAATTTACCAATTTTAGCATCTTTACTTAAAGATAGTTCAGTAAAAGGTAAAGTAAGATTAATTTATATAGATCCGCCTTTTGCAACTAAAAGTGTGTTTCAATCGCGTTCTCAGACTGCGGCTTATTCTGACTTATTAGGAGGGAACAGTTATATTGAATTTATTCGTCAGAGGTTGATACTATTGAGAGAGTTATTAGCTGATGACGGCTCAATATATGTCCATCTTGATGATAAAATGGCATTTTATATCAAGGTGATTATGGATGAAATTTTTGGTCAACGCAATTTTAGAAATTGGATTACTCGCAAAAAATGTAATCCCAAGAACTACACAAAAAAGACTTACGGCAATGTTTCAGATTTTATCCTGTTTTATAGTAAATCAGATACTTATGTCTGGAATCGTCCTGTTGAAGAATGGACTGATAAGCGCGCCAACAAAGAATATGAATATATTGAAAAGGAAACTGGACGGCGATATAAAAAGGTTCCGATTCATGCGCCGGGAGTGCGAAATGGCGAAACTGGAAAGTCGTGGCGAGGGATGAATCCGCCACCGGGAAAGCATTGGCAATTTCCACCTCAAACACTAGATGAAATGGATGCTAGAGGGGAAATATATTGGTCTGCAACAGGAAATCCCCGTCGCAAGATATATTTGGATAGCAGTAGCGGGATTCCCGTACAAGATATTTGGCTAGAGTTTCGCGATGCTCACAATCAGAATATTAAAATTACAGGTTATCCAACAGAGAAAAACCGTGATCTAGTTAGTAGAATTATTCGAGCTTCATCAAATCCTGATGATTTAGTGCTGGATTGCTTTGCCGGTTCGGGTACGACTTTGAGTGTTGCTTCGGAGTTTGGGAGGAGATGGATAGGAATTGATAATAGTTCTGAGGCGATCTCAACTACTTTGCGCCGTTTTGCTAAGGGTTGCGAACGGATGGGCGATTTTGTCAGCCAGCAAACATCCCTACACCAGAATCCATCGGATGACGAGTCTCGCCAATTATCACTTTTTAACTTAGATGAATCTATATTTCAAGCTGAGTCTCCCTTAGAAAAAAGCGAGATGATTAATAACTTTGATCTTTATGCAACTGATTCGTTTGCTGGGGAACTAGAAAATATTGTGAGGCAATGGATAGAATGGCAGTAGCAGCGTACAAAAAAAATCACAAAAAGCCTTCTGCCACATCGCAAAAATTTGCTCGACTATTACCATATAAGATTTATCAGCAATTAATCAAACTTGATATCATAACTGTTTTTCATAAAATTTATCGCCATTCCCCCTGAAGCGTAAAAGCCGCCCAATAATAAGGAGAACGCCACTCTTCCTGCTTCAACATTTCCACTTGCGCCGCCCTCAATGCTGCCGCTGGCGTTAACCCTTTTTGCAGCATTCCCTGATAGAAACTCGACATTAACTTAGCCGTTCCTTCATCGTCCACACTCCACAAACTCACCACCACTCGCTGAGCCCCTGCATACATAAATCCCCGTGTCAATCCTACCATGCCCTCGCCTTGAACGATCGGCCCCATTCCGGTTTGACAGGCACTTAACACTACTAAATCTGCTGCTAATTTGAGATTGAAAATATCAGTAAGTCTCAGGAATCCGTTTAAGGGATTGCCCTTGTCATCTACCAGTGACAAGATAATTCCCGATAGTTCCGGGTTAGTGCTATTCGCTAAACCGTGAGTGGCAAAATGAATGATTTTATATTGGCTTAAGTTCTGACTGGTTGCTGCGGCGCGGCTGGCTGCAAAATCCAAAGATTCGGTACGAGAATTGGCTGGTACTAATGCTTGAATGATTTGAGCTTCTTGGCGTGTAAATTTTAAACGGATCAACTGTATGTTATTGGCGCGGCTAGAGCGGCTTAAACCGAGATTTACTGATTCTATTGCTTGGGGATGGCCGCTATTAGACTGGGTTCTGACTCGTTCATCCTTAGCGCTAAAAACTGGATCGGCGAGCATTGCTAAAGTCCGAGTTGGGGGTTGTCTGTCATTGTAGTTTTGTCTTAAGATTCCCAAGGTGGAAGCTGAAGGCAGCAGCACAATTTCATGGTCTACAATTAAAGGCGGATTCGGATTTTTACCGGGTGTTTCCGGGAGTGAGAGGGCGGCAAAGGGGAGGTAATTGAGAATGCCATCGCCAACTATCAGCAGGCGTTTTTGACCGAGTTGTGCTGCTACGGGCTGTAAAATAATTTGACTGAGCGTGTTGTTAGCTTCAGCAACTCGATCGGGAATGTTGCGGTAGCGCGGGTTAGTCACAGCATTGCGGAAATTGCGGGCGGCTTTTTCGATGTCAACCTGTTTGGGCAATTCATAACTGGTGATACTGGTTTTAGTCACAGCCCAGAGATAGCTACGATGTTTCCCTAAAGAATACTGGAGTAAAATGGTATTGTCATCGAGGATTTGTTGTTGAATCTGTGCCAGGGTTAAAGGTTGCGGTTGGGTGAGGGCGGCGTACCGGGGGCTGGTGGAGCGGATTTGGGCTTGAATGTCCTGATATTGTCCTAGTAAAGTTTGCCGTTTTTGGTCTAATTCTGCTTTTTCTGCAGGGGTATGATTGGGGCGGCTTATAGTTTCGATTCGCCGTGTTTCTAAGGCATCGAGTTGCTGTTGTAAATTGCGTTCTTGCTGCAATAATTCCGGGGCTACACCTTGGCGAATATCGGCGTTTGCTTCTTGAAGAAGTTCGAGAAGGCTGCGGGCGCGGGAACTTTCGCTGGCTTCTAAGGCTTTGCGATCGTAACCAGAGTTGGGATTGGTTTTGTGCAGTTCCATTAACAGGTCAATGTATAACTGGTAATAGTGTTGTACGGTGGCAAAGTATGATATGCGGAGCTCGTGGTTGGTAATTTTGGTGCGGAGGTTTTCGATGATTTTGATGGAGGTTTCAATGTCAGTGAGGGCTGCGATTAAATTGCCTCGATCGCCTTTGAGAATAGCCCTATTGTAGAGGGTGAGGGCTTCCCCAGGACGATCGCCCACAGTGCGAAACAGTGGCAGGGCTTGGTTGAAATATTCTTCTGCTTTCTCCAGTTTTCCTAATTCTGAGTAAGTATTACCTAGATTGTTGAGGCTGTTGGCTTCTCCACGCCTATCGCCCACTTTTTGTCTCAAATCGAGAGCTTGTTTGTAGTAGTCGAGGGCTGTTTGTTTTTCTCCCAAATCATAGTAGACTATGCCAATATTGTTGAGGATAGTGGCTTCCTTAGTCCGATCGCCCATAGCCCGGAATAAGGGAAGGGCTTGGTTAAGATACTCTTTTGCTTTCTGTTTTTCTCCCAAATCGTTGTAGGCTAAGCCGATGTTGTTGAGTGTGGTGGCTTCCGCAGTGCGATCGCCCAAAGATGTATCGCTGTTTGCGGGTAGGTTCGAGATGTTGCTGAGGTTGATACTTGCTTCAGGGCGATCGCCTATTTCCCGAATTAAGGAAAGGACTTGGTTATAGTAGTCGATGGCTTGCTGTTTCTCTCCCAAAGCATAGTAGAAAGCGCCGATATTGTTGAGGATGAGGGCTTGCATCTGGCGATCGCCTACAGTCTGAGACCCAGAAAGGGCTTGCTGGTAGTAGTTCAGGGCTTGCTGTCTTTCTCCTAATCTATTACTAATCAAGCCCATTATATTCAGCGTCTCAGCTTCCTTGTCCCGATTTCTAAGCATTTGATAAAGCGAACGCGCTGCATCAAACTTTTGCAATGCCTCCTGGTAAGATGCTGCTGTTTCCTGATCGAATAGTCGCCCAGCTTCCTCAACCAATCGCTCGGCTTCATCTGTTTTTTGATTTAATCGTTGTTTGTTTTTCTGAATTAATCGATCGGCTTCTCCATCCGGGATTTGATTTCTACTGACATCGAGGGTGGTCAGATATACCAATCCCGCTAAAGGTTTGATATCTGCGATTTGATTTCTACTGAGGTGTAGGGCGGTCAGATTTGTCAATCTCGCTAAAGGTTTGATATCTGCGATTTGATTGGATTCGAGGAAAAGCAGTATCAGATTGGCAAATCCCGATAATGGTTTCACATCTGTTATTTTATTGCCACTCAAATAAAGAAAATTCAACTCCGTCATTGTCGATAAAGGTGTCACATCTACAATTTGATTAGATGCGAGGGACAGCCCTGTTAGATTAGTCAATCCCGCTAAAGGTTTTACATCTACGATTTGATTAGCTTCGAGGAAAAGCTCTGTCAGATTAGTCAGTCCCGATAAGGGTTTCACGTCTGAGATTTGATTGAATTTGAGGACGAGGGCTCTCAGATTAGTCAGTCCCGATAAGGGTTGCACATCTGTTATTTGATTTACACTGAGGTTGAGCCTTCTCAGATTGGTTAATTTTGATAATGGTTTGATATCGACTATTTGATTGTCAGCTAGGTAAAGTAGTGTGAGATTAGTCAGTCCCGATAATGGTTTCACGTCAGAGATTTGATTGGAAGTGAGGGTGAGAAATCTCAGATTAGTCAGTCCCGATAAGGGTTGCACATCTGTTATTTGATTTCTACTGAGGTTGAGTTCTCTCAGATTGGTTAATTTTGATAATGGTTTGATATCGACTATTTGATTGCGAATTAGGGAAAGTTCTGTGAGATTAGTCAGGGTTTTTTGAGCGCGATCGCACTCTTGTGTTTTTGCTTTTGATAGCAACACCTCCACCGTATGTCTGGTTTCAGGGGGCAAATTCTCTTTGTTTGTACAAAAATCAGCAAAACTTTCAAATGTTTGGGGATTTGGCGCGGCGGCAGATCCCATCAGGATAGTCGCACCTACAGCTAACCCCCAACGCCCCCAAATCGAAAGTATGGGATTCATAAGCACTCGCTCAAAAAAGACATGATTAGCTGCTATCATAATCTATCGCACCTTGTGATGCACCCTTTTCCTTCCTGCTTGCCAATTAGATCTGGAGCATTTGGTGAAACAATAGTCGCTACTGCTTCTCGCTGCACTCTCCAAGCATTATTAGAATCCGGGTTTAAGAAACCGGGTGTTTCCAAAAAACCCGGTTCCTCATGAAAAATTCGGTTTCTGCACAAGTCCTATTTTACGTTACTCTCAACTCACGAATTTAAAATTAGCGATCGCCCTCAAATTTAGTATCTATTATTTGCTGCTGTTTTATGAAAAGCAAGAAAAAACAATTTAACAAATCGAATGTTATTTTTTCCCTAGCAATGCTCGGTGTGTTCCTCCTATCCTTAACACTACGCTTTTGGGAACTAGAGCGATTTAACACTTTAGTATTTGACGAGGTTTATTACGCTAAATTTGCTAACGATTATCTCACCAAAACTCCGTTTTTCAACGCTCACCCGCCTCTGAGCCAGTACATAATTGCGATCGGCATTTGGATCGGCACTCACCTTCCCTTCGGACAAACAGCCGTCAACAGTAAGGCTGGCTCCCTGCTTTCCCCTTGGGATTACCGCTGGCTGAATGCTCTCACAGGTTCCTTTATTCCCCTAGTTGTGGGAGCGCTAGCTTATCAGCTAGTTCCGCGCCACACCTTTGCTTTTATTGCTGCTTTATTGATCGCCTGCGACGGTCTGTTTTTAGTTGAGTCTCGCTACGCGCTGAACAACATTTATCTGGTTTTATTTGGAATTTTAGGTCAGTTATTTATTTTAAAAGCCGTAGAAGCAGAAGGCAAAAAGCGCTGGCTTGGGCTGGTACTCGCCGGAATAGGTTTCGGCGCATCTGCGGCTATCAAATGGAACGGATTATGGTTTCTTTTCGGTACTTATCTAATTTTAATCTGTGCTTGGGCAGTTCGTTTTATCCAGGGTAACAGAGGAAATGAAGAACAAAGCCGCGAGGTAGATTCACCTCTAATTCCTGCCGAAAGTCCCGTACAAAAACTGACTCAACTCAATTTTATAGAACTCTGCTTGAGTCTAGCTATTATTCCTATTCTAGTTTACAGCATCTCTTGGATTCCTCACCTGCACTTTAATCCAACTCCCAATTTCTGGCAGATGCAAACGGAAATCTTGACTTATCACCAGCGGATTAAAAGTGGCCCAGATGTGCATCCTTACTGTTCCGCGTGGTACGGTTGGCCGTTGATGCTGCGCCCGATAGTTTACTTCTTCAAAAAAGCTAGCAACAATGCACAATCAGATCCGGTTTTGCCGCCTTTACCTGAAGGTGCAACTGAGGTAATTTTTGACGTTCACGCAATGGGAAATCCCTTCCTTTGGTGGCTGTCAACCTTAGCTTTAGTGCTAGTAATAGGAGTTTTAGTTCACCGGATTTTGGTATGGCTGCAAACGCGCAGCGAGGATTCTCTTGACACGATAGAACAGCAGCAGCCGATTTTGTTTCCGCCGACTGCTGAAATGTGGCTGGGGTTATATTTAATAGTTAATTGGGCAGCTAATTTGCTGCCTTGGGTGAAGGTGACTCGCTGCATATTTTTGTACCATTATATGGGCTGTTCTGTGTTTGCAGCCTTAGCACTTGCTTGGTGGACTGACAGGTGGCTGCACAGCCCTCAAACTCGACTCCGAGGGATGGGGGTAACAATTATTTTTCTAGTTTTGGGTGCTTTTATTTTCTGGATGCCTATCTATTTGGGACTGCCTTTGTCGCAAATGGAATGGAAAATTAGGATGTGGCTGCCGTCTTGGGTTTAAGTTAGAAATAAGTCTTTTATTAACGGGTTCTCCGGCCCGTTCCACAAGAAAATTAAATTTTGTGGAACAGGCATCTTGCCTGTTCCTAACCAAGGTGCAAGATGTAACTTATAACGTTTATTACCAAGGTGAGTTGGCAAAAGCGAGCATTATTTTTGATACAGTGCTCGATAAACTGGTTCACCGCGTTTCAGAGTAGCAATTTCTCTTTCTGTAGCAACAGGTAGGGGATTTTCTGCTAGCCAGTTGTCGCCGTTTTGACGTTTAAAACTGGGGTGAGATGAAAAGCGATCGCACATTTCCCTTTCTACTTCCTCAATATCTGACTGGATAAAAACTTCGCCGCCAATTGCCAGATAAGTTGCCAATTCGTTGACTAATTCTTGCTGCACCACCCGCCGTTTGTGGTGCTTTTTTTTGAACCACGGATCGGGAAATTGAATGCTAACTCGCTGCAAAATACCTGCGGGTAAAGTTTCTAAAATTGGTTTCAGGGAACTATTCGCATTGCAAAACAAATAGTGCAAATTTGTCAAGCCTTTTTCGTCCCGCCAAAGATTCGCCTCCTCTACCAGAGGTTCCCGAATTTCTAATCCTAAAAAATTCCAGTCTGTTTGGATTTGCGCCATATGCCACAAAAACCGTCCTCTGCCACAGCCGATATCTAAATGCAGCGGTAATTTTAAGTCGGCATAGATTTTAGTCCAATCCGGGGGACTTGCAGATGCTTGATATCTTATTGATAGGGGATTGACGTGTTCCCGCACTCTTACTCTTGCCAATTTTGCTGTCTCCTGAATGTAATTTTTAACTGCTGATGAAGGCTGATTAACGCCGATAAATATTGATGTTTGCGATGTTGTTCAATACTTTTTAATTAATGAGCTATTCAAATTTTTACTCGGCAAAGTTTAATTGCTCATTATTGCATTAGGCTTCTGGTTCAATGCCTGCTGCTCTTAATTGGGCGGCTAGTCGATCAGCCCGCTGTTGAACATTTGCTTTTTCCTGCCGTTCCCTTTCTACCATTTCTGCTCCCCACAATAACATCTCTCCGCTTTCATCCCACCAGCGCAACCAATATCCCGTTCTTTCAGCTTTTGTTCCCTGCCAAACACCCAAAAATAAACCAATTTCTTCAATCCAATAACGATTGTTTGAATCCGGCTTCTGTACTTGATATCGTCCTGATGAATTCAACTGATAGACTTCGAGAACTCCGGCGGCAGGTTCAAAAAGTACATAGATTGGCACTCGCAATACTTGCTCGTAAAAAAACCATTTTCCCGGCGGATACGTTGGTTTTATCGAATATTCATCGTTGGGACTAGCTGACAAAAATTCCATCACAATCGCCGGGACTTCTCCTTCTAAGTTGGGAGTGTAACTGCGGCGAATTTCTTGACTAGAAAGCGGCTGTACGTTGCGGGCATAAAACCAATCTGGAGCTTTGATTACTAGCTTGCTGTCTACTGTCGCACAAATTCTCATGTTTGGGGCAACTAATATTCCTGTTACAATTAGCCCTGCGATTTCTAAGATTTCCCGCAAGGTGGCAGCGAGCAAGGGCTGGTCGATATTTTCCACTGGTTCCTCGTCTAAAATGAAGTCGTCTGGCAATTTTTCCCAGGTAATTTTTAAGTCGGCTGTACTGACTGTCATTGTATTTCACCTCTGAATGAGATTACTGGAGCGCGGCTCGCAATACTTCGCGATGAAAGAGCGATCGATCTACTATAAATTTTATCCTGTCTGGCGATAAGGCGTCGCCGTTAGCATAGTGTTCGATCCAGGTTTTACTGATTAAATAAGGATCTTCTGGCAATTCTGATAATAAGTATCCTGGCATTTCTAGCTCTTCCATTAACTGGCTGACTTTGGGATCGTAGCTGAGGGCAAAACAGCGGCATTCTTCGGATGCTGCCATAATTAAACTGTGGTAGCGCATCCCGATCGCCATTTCGACTCCCCGGAACACTCCTTTCAATTTTCTGGGGTCGTCTAAACTGAGGATGCGGCTCCTTTTCGGCAGGGATTCGTGCAAATGTTGGGCAATTTCTAAGTCGTGAGACGCTTGAAAAGGCAGCAGCAAAATTAAGGTGCGAGTTGCTTTTTGAAAGTCAACTAAAGCTTGAGTTAAGATTGACAAACGGGCGGGAGTTAGTGTAGAATGAGAACGCAAACAAACAGCAACTCTGGGCGCAGGTAAATCCCACAAACCCGACACGGGAGAATTCTCTAAAGCCCACACGGGATCGGGCGCTAAAGTAAAGGGAATTTTCCAATCTGCAAGTAAAGTAGCTGAACCTTTATCCCGCACGCTGACGGCCGTGCATCCAGCAAAACACCGCTGAGATAACTTGCGAGTCATTTCCCGCTTTAAAGGGCCAATTCCCTGGGCCCAGGCAACAGTTTTTAAGCCCATCCGCTGCGCTATTCCCATCAAACCCCCATAATAGAAAGGGCTTGCAATGCTAGTAGCGTCTTGAATTAAACTGCCGCCGCCCCAAATTAGCGCGTCGGAGGTGCGGAGTGCTTCGAGAACTTGAAAGGCATTCATGCGATCGCGCGCTGCTACCCCGTACCGCTGATTTGTCTCGACAGGATTGCCAGACAGGACGATCGGCGTCACGCCATCTGGTAACATTTGCAGTAGCGATGCCAACAGCGCCTCGTCGCCGCCGTTGCCTTTACCGTAATAGCCGCACAAAATTGCTCGCATTTCTACTCTTTTCTTTGTTTGTGATGGGGAATCTAACTATTTTAGATTTTAGATTTTAGATTTTTTTGATATTTGAGATTTGAAATTTGATGCTACTACCAAAAAAATGCTACTGTCATCAAGCTTCAAGGCTTTACGTCATCATTCAGCTCAAATCGCAAATCTAATAAAATCTCCAATCGCTAATCTAAAATTGTATGACCAGCCCAAAAACAGGTACAAGCCCCGACTTAAGTCGTGGATGCTCCTAAAATTTTAGACCAAAGCTCAATCTCCAAGATTTATCTGTGGAGTAAATCTAAAATCTAAAATCTAAAATCTAAAATCGACTGACTCATCATACTTTATATGACTGTTGTGTAAGTCCCGATCGATAAATCTTTCATCTTCGTTCACAATACAAAAAATGCACGCTTTGTCAATTCCCACCTGGATTATTCACGTCTCTAGCGTCGTCGAGTGGATTGCCGCCATCTGGTTAATTTGGACTTACGGCGAAGTCACTCAAAACCGAGCTTGGTGGGCCCTTTCCGCCGCAATGCTGCCCGCTCTTGTCAGCGCTATGTGTGCCTGTACGTGGCACTATTTTGACAACTCCCCAGCCCTAGAATGGATCGTTACCCTGCAAGCGGCGATGACTCTCTTCGGCAATTTTACTTTGTGGGCGGCGGCTTGGTGGATTTGGCGATCGGCTCAACCAGAAAAAATTAAAGATTGAAAAAGAGGTAAATATTTTGAAAAAAATCACTATTTGGGTCAAATTAGCCGCGAGTTCGCTGTTGTTAACAGCCGGATTTTTGCTGCCCAGCAAAGCCAGCAACACTTCCTTGGAACTCGCCCAACAGCCTAACTGCAAAAATCCTCAAACCACGGTAGAGATGAATGTCTGTTCCAGTCAAGAGTTTGAGGCTGCCGACAAAAAGCTCAATCAAGTATATAAGCAACTTCAGCCGAAACTCAACAGCAAACAAAAGCAAAGATTGATAGTAGCACAGCGTAGTTGGCTCAAGTTTAGAGATGAATCTTGCAATTATGAAATGGGGCAGTTTGAAGGCGGTAGTTTGGCTGCTTCTACCTACGGTTATTGCAGGGCAAGAGTGACGCAAGAACGGATTAAAGATTTGGAAGGTTATTTGAAACAAGCAAATTTGTAAAAGTTCGATCGCTATTTAGGGAGGTGCTCGGTTTGTGGCACAGGCGTCCCGCCTGTATTTGTGGCACAGGCGTCCCGCCTGTATTTGTAAAAAAATCTACTTCACCAATCTTTCAGAATTGCAACGCCACAGAATTAGTAGCAATTAAACCTGCCTCAATCAACAATCGATCGAGACTGTCAACCAGTCCATCAAGACAATCTAAAATTTGGCGATCGCCCGCAGGTAACGAAATAGAATTAGTTAGACTGTGAATTTGGCTCTCCAAATTTTCCGGCAATTTTGAACACAAAGCTGTTGCCCTTTCTACTAGGCGCTTTTCGCCCGGATGAGGGATAGAATTAATAGCAAAAACAATATCAAAATAACTGCCTAAAAAAGCGGCTGTTCGATGGATAATACTTACTGAATCGCGGCGGAAAACAGCGGATTCTAGCTGGTGGCGAAATGAAAAAATCTGGTGGCGCAAAATCGGATAATTTTTGGCAATTATCGCTTGACGGAGTTGTTCTGGATAAGGTCGATCGACATTTGCTTGAAATTGCTGAAACCAACCGTCTCTGTCATACAATGATACTGAGGTGAGAACGTTCCACCAAAAACAGGTTGAATAACCTACTGATGCTTGATGTTTTACCAGGATGCGATCGAGTTCTTCTTCGATCCATTGGGGCTGGCGGTACATAATATCTATACCGCAGCCAGTGTTAATATCTATCCACTCGTCCCCGGGTTCCCAAAATTGATTGTTGATTGAAATGCGATCGGAAAATTGTCTCGCTATCGCCTCCCGTATGTCAACAGGAATTTCCTCTTCAACATACACGTAAAAATCAAAATCCGATGACTCATCCGTAACTAGAGTTGTTCGAGAACCTGCTAAAACGACGGCTACAACTTGAGGCAAACTGCTAAACTGCTCCCCAATAGTTTGAGCCAGTGGGGGAATTTGTTCGAGAGCTAGTTGATAATTGTGCAGCATTTAATTACCTGGTTAGCTACTTAAAAAATAACAGCAAATGCTTAACTGTACCGCTCAAGATTTTAACCCATAACTTTGAACTCCTAACTCAACAATTGATAATTGTTAACAAATATGGCGGAGGCGAACTGATGCGCTGCTACAACATCAGACCCCCAACCCAAACCAGCTCAAAAGAGATATAAAATTTTGTTTTTTATTTTACGCTTTGACACGGCAATGGTGTAAAATCTAAATTCTCAAATCTTATATTTTAAATCCCTATGTCCTTCGTTGGTTTGCACATTCACAGCGATTATAGCTTACTAGATGGGGCTTCTCAGCTACAACAGCTCGCAGAACGGGCGGTGGAATTGGGGATGCCCGCGATTGCCCTTACAGACCACGGGGTGATGTACGGGGCGATCGAACTCATCAAAGTTTGCAGAAATAAAAATATCAAGCCGATTATTGGCAACGAAATGTATGTCGTCAACGGCGACATAGAAGTAAAAGTTCGAGGTAGAAGAAAATACCATCAAGTTGTTTTAGCTAAAAATACTCAAGGTTATAAAAACCTCGTCAAACTAACCACAATTTCCCACTTAAAGGGAATGCCAGAAAGAGGTATTTTTGCCCGCCCCTGCATCAACAAGGAACTACTAAAACAATACTCCGAAGGTTTAATTGTCACCAGTGCTTGTTTGGGTGGCGAAGTTCCCCAAATGATTCTCCAAAACAAGCTAGATACTGCCCGTGAAGTAGCCAAATGGTATAAAGAAGTATTTGGGGAAGATTACTATATAGAAATTCAAGACCACGGTTCCCCGGAAGACCGGATTGTTAATGTTGAAATCGTTAAAATTGCCCGCGAACTCAAAATTAAAATAATTGCCACCAATGATTCTCACTATATTTCCTGCAACGACGTAGAAGCACACGATGCTTTACTGTGCATTAACACCAACAAACTGATTGAAGAAGACAAGCGGATGCGCTACAGCGGTACTGAATATCTTAAGTCCGCAGAGGAGATGGCGCAACTGTTTCGAGACCATTTGGATGATGAAACGATCAAAGAGGCGATCGAAAATACCCTAGAGGTCGCAAATAAAGTATCGAGATACGAGCTCACAGGAGAAGCTCGAATTCCCACAATTCCGATTCCCCCAGAACATACAGCCGATACTTATGTAGAAGAAATATCCTGGCTGGGACTGTTAGAACGCCTCAAGGCCCGCACCAGAAATGAAATCCCCCCAGTCTACAAACAGAGACTAGAATACGAACTGAAGATGCTTCAGCAGATGGGCTTTTCAGAATACTTTTTAGTAGTTTGGGACTACATAAAATATGCTAGAGATAACGATATTCCAGTAGGACCAGGACGCGGTTCTGCCGCAGGTTCTCTAGTTGCCTACGTCCTCAAAATCACCAATATCGACCCCGTACACCACGGACTACTATTCGAGCGATTTCTCAATCCCGAACGGAAATCTATGCCAGATATTGATAGCGATTTCTGCATAGAAAGGCGGGACGACATGATTAAATACGTTACTGAAAAATATGGTAGCGAGCGCGTAGCGCAAATTATTACTTTCAACAGGATGACATCAAAAGCTGTCTTGAAAGATGTTGCCAGAGTGTTAGGTATTCCCTACAAAAAAGCCGACGAAATGGCAAAATTAATTCCCGTCTCCAGGGGAAAACCGGAAAAACTTAAAGTGATGATTTCCGATGACACACCTGCACAGGAATTTAAAGACAACTATGAAAATACAATTTGCATAAATGCAGAAACTGGTACTGAAGTCCCCGTTCGTCAGTGGATTGACATGGCAATTCGTATTGAAGGAACCAACAAAACCTATGGGGTTCACGCGGCAGGTGTGGTAATTTCTTCAGAACCGTTGGATGAACTTGTACCGCTGCAAAAGAATAATGAGGGTGCTGTGATTACCCAATATTTTATGGAAGATTTGGAATTTTTGGGGCTGCTGAAAATGGACTTTTTGGGATTGAAAAATTTAACAACGCTTCAGAAAACTGTTGATTACATTAAGCAAACCCAAAATCTAATTGTCGATCCAGAAATGCTACCTTCTGATATAGAGCGCAGAGCTCAAGAGACTTTTGGCAGAATCAAAAAGTTACCCGATGATGTAGATAAAACCTATAGACTTTTAGAAAGAGGAGATTTAGAAGGTATTTTTCAGTTAGAATCCTCTGGAATGCTGGATGTAGTAAAAAAACTCAAACCTTCCTGTCTGGATGATATTTCTTCTATTTTGGCACTTTACCGACCTGGCCCGCTGGATGCAGGTTTGATTCCTCAGTTTATTGACTGCAAGCACGGTAAAACAGTTGAGTACGATCATCCGCTATTAGAACCGATTTTAAAAGAGACTTACGGCACGCTTTGCTTTCAAGAGCAAATTATGCGGATGGCTCAAGATTTGGCGGGCTATTCTTTGGGTCAAGCTGACTTGCTGCGGCGCGCAATGGGCAAGAAGAAAGCTGATGAAATGCAGAAGCAAAAAGAAACGTTTATCGACGGCGCAACTAAGAATGGAGTCAGTCAAAGAATTGCTGATAAACTGTTCGCGCAAATGCTGCAATTCGCGGAATATTGTTTTAATAAATCCCATTCAATGGCCTATGCGTATATCACTTATCAAACGGCATATTTAAAGGCGAATTATCCTCTAGAATACATGGCTGCACTGCTGACTGCTAACAGGGGCGATCAGGATAAAGTACAGAAATATATTGCCAATTGTCTCAAGCTTGGTATTGAGGTTGAGCCGCCAGATGTTAATAGCTCGGAACTTACTTTTACACCGCTGCCCAAACTGATGACTGGAGCTGCAAAGGATAAAATTTTGTTCGGAATTTCTGCTGTTAAAAATGTGGGAGAAGCGGCGATTGAAAATATTTTGGCAGCGAGACAGGAAGGGGGTAAGTTTAAATCGCTGGCTGATTTGTGCGATCGCGTAAATCTCCATTCTGTCAACCGCCGCGCTTTAGAAGCATTAATTCAATGCGGTGCTTTTGATAAAATTGAACCCAACCGCAATCAATTAGTACACGACCTCGAAGGGGTTATTAAATGGGCGCAAGAGCGCAAAAGAGACCGAGAAAGCGGTCAAGGTAATCTTTTTGACTTGTTAGGTGCCAATAGCTTCGGGAAGTCGGTCAATACCTATGAGTCGGCGCCAAAATCTAAATTGGTACCAGATTATGAAAAACAGGAGAAATTGCGTTTAGAAAAAGAACTCCTTGGCTTTTATGTATCAGAACATCCCCTAAAGTTTCTCATGCAAGTAAACGAAGACCCCGATGTGGTGACTCTCGAACAGTTAGCAGATAAAAAGGGGAAAGTATCAGTTATTGTCATGATCAGCGCTATCAAAATGGTAGTGACAAAAAAAGGCGATGCGATGGCAATTTTGCAATTAGAAGATTTGACACATCAAATAAAAGCTGTTGTGTTCCCCAAGGCTTACGAACAAGTAAAGCCTTACATTGTAGAGAATGCTATCTTACAGATTAGTGGAAAAATTGAGAAAGATGGCGAGGAAATTCAGATAATTGTAGACACTGCAAAGCCGGTGGAAACAGTACAGGTTGCAGAGGAAATCGAGAGGGTTCAACTGCAGACACCAAACTCTTGGGCGACGGAACCGGAAACACCAAACTCTTGGGCGGCGCAACCGGAAACACAAAATTCTTGGGCGGCGGAACCAGTCAACGTTGTACGATCGACAAAACCTGTCGAAGTTTTAGAAATGGTGATTGTCAAGCTGACACCCCAGCAAATACAAGACGGGAAAAAACTCAATTCTCTCAAAGCTATTTTACAAGAACTTTCCAATCGTGGAGAAGGTGCTAGCGTTTCTGTGGGGGGAATTGTTGTCGGTGAATATTCCTGTCAACCCGTTCGCATTAACTCTCAATTGTGGGTGCAAGATGGCGAGGGAACTGTTAGCCGTCTTAAGTCGGCTGGATTTGATGCTTGGGTTTTTCCTCTAGACAATCGCGGGGATGCTGCGGTGTTTCGAGAAATGCGATCGCAACTTAATGTACATTCTTGGGCCAGTCGCTTACTTGACACTAACACCGATCGCCTTCACAAGTATGTCACTTATCTCGCCCAACTAAACAGACGCCCGCCAAATTAACACTTCGCCGCCATCCCCACCGGTGACTAAAGTTTGACCGTCAGGACTAAAAGCCACCGGATTGCACCCAGCAAGAGAGCACAAACATTCTCCTGTTTCCAGGTTCCAGAGTTTAACCGTACCGTCTCGACTGCCGCTAGCCATAGTTTCGCGATCTGGACTAATCGCCACCGAAATTACCGCATCAGAATGCCCCCTCAAAGTATTAATCAATTCCCCTGTATCGGCATTCCACAATTTAACAGTAGCGTCGGCACTTCCACTGACAATTGTCTTTCCATCTTGACTAAATGCGATCGCATAAACCCAATCTGAATGACCGACAAAAGTCCGTACACTCTCCCCAATACCTACCAGCCACATCTTGATAGTTGTGTCAGCACTGCCGCTGGCAAGCATCATACTTTGAGGTCGAAAACTAACAGATAAAACCTTGTCAGAATGTCCCGAAAGCTTTTGAACTAATGCTCCGTTGCGCTGGTTCCACAATTTAATACTCTTGTCGCCACTGGCACTCGCAATCGCTCCAGAGTCGCAACTAAAAGCCACCGAGTACACCGACCCGTACCGGTGACTGTACGGCGAACCAAAATCGCTGTAAAATTCGCGAATCATCGCCTTTTTATCCAGCTTCCACTCAATAACTTTTCTGTCAAAACTGCCGCTAACCATCATTCTTCCGTCTGGGCTGATTGCCACAGCATCAACCGTTGCGGAATGGCCGAAAAAGGTATGGATGAATTCACCTGTTTGCAGATCCCACAGCTTAATTGTTTTATCGTCGCTGGCGCTAGCGAGAATATTGCCTTGAGGATTAATAACCACAGCATTAACCGGGGCTGAATGGCCTTGGAGAATGCGATCGCACCGCCAGTTATTAGACGATAATAATCTCGGATCAGCGGATGGCACAACATGAATCTTCTGGGGCGGCGCGGCAGAGATGGCGGTTGCTGTATTTGGCTGCGAGTTAGTTACTGGCGAATTAATAGCTATTTTTGTTGGGGAATTATAACTGATTTGAGAGCGGGGATATTGCCCAACATTTACCAAGTCTTGCAACACTTCAGCAGCGGATTGATATCGCTCTCTTACCGAATCTTTGAGCAATTTATTCAAAATAGTTGCTAATTTTTGGCTGACTTTTATGCCTTTTTGCGCCAAGTGCGATCGCCAAATCCATTTGCATTCCAAAGCATCGAACAAATCCTTCAATACTGCCCCAGTTAGCAGGTGAATGCAGGTAACGCCCAAACTGTAAAGGTCGCTCGCCGGATACGCCTTGCCGCTGCGAATTTGTTCGATGGGCGCATAGCCCGCAGTTCCAGTTATCGTCCCAGTTTGCGCCTCAGAAAGGCCGGTAATGTGCTTAGCAACTCCAAAATCAACTAGCACAAACTGACCCCCCCTGGCATTCCCCTGTACAGCAGGAGATTCAGCGACAATTAGCCCTTTCATACCAGCAGAAGATTGAGGTAAATTGGCCCATCCTTTTCCTTTACCAGTAGTGGAACTGGGATATCCCGCCGCCCCCAAGGTTTGGGGATTTCTCCGCACAATATTTTCCGGCTTAATATCTCGATGAATCACCTGCTGCTCGTGAACAAATTGCAAAACAGGCAACAAATTGATCAACAATTCCCAAATCTGTTCCTCGCTAAAAGCTCCCCGCTGCTGCAACTCCTGAAACAAATTATTTCCCTCGATTAACTCTTCCACAAGATACAGACGTTTGGCTTGTTCAAAAGAAGCCAGCAAACTTGGAATCTGCGGGTGCTCTCCGAGTTCGTGCAACCGGTGAGCTTCTTGTTTGAACAGTGCAGTTGCCTTTTCTAATTCAGCTTTTTCTTGAACTTGGGGGAAAAATTGTTTGATGGCGCAGGGAGTTTTCAACCTATCTTCATCGACAGCTAAAAAAGTTCTGCCAAATGTTCCTTCACCGATAGGTTGAATGGCGCGGTAACGCTCTTTCAGTAGCAATTTAGAGCCGCAGGCCAGACAAAAATTGGTTGAGTCAGCATTCTGCGGCTTTTGGCAATGGGGATTGAGGCAATAGCTCATCTTTTTTCCGGCCTGGAGATTCCCACCACAGCTAAACTTAGCAACATGGTAGTCTGTTTCCACTCACGCCCAGAGCACCATTCTCGACAATACCTGAGAAACTCGCTTTCTTGACCCAAAATCTCGGCTCTCAAGTTGAGCCCGTGGCAAGAAACCAAAGTGAGGACACTAGAAGTGCTTGATGTGAGTTTCCATATATTCTAATGCTTTCCTAAAACTTTGCAGGTTGGCGGAGCACAAACTGATAGGTCAACACTTAACTGTTAACTACGGCTATTCTGGAGCATTTCTGCAGAGAGTAAATACCAAACTGAGATGCTCCCGGCTATTCTCCCCCATCTAAAAGACACTCTGGCTCCTCACCCCCCTTCTGTGAGGATGCTTTGGCTTTAATCACCGCTTCTCTAAAGCCTAAAACTAATAAAATATTGGCAAGTGTTAAGAATAGTTCCGCAGAACCGTGCAGCCAATCGACATTTGCTAGTGACTCGTTGTAGGCAACTTTTGCGTAAATTGCGGCGGGAATCGTCACCGCTACAAAAACGAGAGTGCCGTAAAATCCCATCAGAGCTAAACGGGGTGTTTGTCCCGATCGAGTCAAAAACCAGAGAAATCCCAAGTAGGGAAATAGAGACAGAATAAATAAAGTTTCTTTGGAAATCATTAGTAATTGGTGAGCGACCAGATACTATCATAAGTGAAAAATTCAAAAATTAGTGTGAATAATTTTTAATTTTTGATATTTAGTTTTTAATATTTAATTAGACAGATGCACCCGTTTCTATCAAACCCCTATAGAATCACCCAAGACCATAGCTCTTAACCCAAGCCGCAGCAGGTTGGCAGTATTCAAACCCCCTTACCCACTCGGAGACAAAACCCGTTACTTTTCCCCTAACACCGTTTTTAGCATAACACATTTTTCACCGTGCCAGTCTGTTAATTGTCCCTCACTCCCAAGCTACCCAGCAATTAGAAATAGAGACTGTTCCACAGTTTTCTGTCTGGTAGGCATCAAGCAAGTATCGTTCACAACCTCTAAATCCAAGCCATTATTTCTATCTGCTGCCAGAATTTCCTTCAGCTTAGAATCAAAATCAAAACACGGGCCACAATCCCAAACTTTGAGTTCCAACCGTCCCTTAAATACCCTAATTTCCAGTTGAACAGGAGTTTCTACTGGCAGATTTTTGTGAGCGTGGCGAACTGCATTAGTGAAACCTTCAGCCAACGCCAACTGCAAGTTCCACCAAACTTCATTGGGGAGCGATATATCTTTCAACTGTTCAAACCACAACAAAACTTGGGTTAAAGCATTGACATCTGTGTTGACTTGCAGGCTAATATGTTGAATACAAGTTTCATTCAGCTCTTCTTCCTGCTGTTTTTCATTCTGCCAATCCCAGGTGTTTAATAAATTCATTAACCCATCTAAAATGCTAGCTTTTTTTATATTTTGGGAGCGATCGCGATTTTCTACTTCGTAAGTTTTTCTTAGCGACAAACAGTTTCGATTGTCGAGAGTCCGGGTGTAACTGAGCTCGTCTGCAATCTGCCACATGAGTTTGATCCCCCTGCCGCCTTCTGCAAGTTGATCTATGCTGTTAGACATCTATTTTCCTCGTATGAAAGTATTATCTGTACCCTATTTTCCCGCCCGCCGAGACACCCGGTATCTTTTTTATACTTGCTGGCTCGGTATTATTTCGGGGATCACACAAAAATGCTATCTTTTTTATAGAAGGCAGCGCATCAGCAATATGTCTTAAGAGTCTAAGCCAATTGGCTTATTTACCGATCGCCTGTACGGAGAACGATCGCCCTCGGCAGCAAAATCCAACTGCATCGATTACAAATACTTATCCGCTGTCGGAGTCAGCCACTTGTTCCAGCCGTCGCAAGCCCCCGAATCCCTGGTATTCAAGGCATCCGGCCGTTGGCCGCTCGCTGCAAAGAAGCCTTGAGGTGCGCGCTTTCATCCCCAACGTGTATGTAATATCCGTGAGGGCGATGGCTACGCCCCGGCTTACGCCTACGAACCTTACACCGTCGAGTCGCGTCCATCCACTAGACTAGGACTTACGCAAACCACCCGGTTTCTGCTTAGAATATTGGGTTTGGCAGCGAGGAATTAACGAGGAAACCGGGTTTTTGGTCCCCCGCGCGTAAGTCCCGCAGACAAATCGGTGATGAAAGGCAATTACAGGACTTACCAAGACTATGACCAAAATCAAACTGAAAATTCTGACTGCTGCGATAATGCTACTCCCATTTTGCGCCGCACTTCCCTTGCAAGCTCAAAATCTGTCTCTAGTCAAGCGGCTGCTAGAAACCAGAGGATGTCCCGGATGCGACTTATTTGGCGCTTCCTTGAGCCGTGCAGATTTGTTTGGCGCTTCCTTGAGCCGCGCCACTCTCAGCAGGGCCGACTTAGTTGATGCCGACTTGACTGCGGCTGACTTAATGGAAGCTAATTTAAACAACGCCAACATGAGAAACGCCTTTTTGGCTGACGCCGACCTCACCAAAGCCGACATGAGCAGAGCCGACATCAGGGGAGCCAACTTAGAAAATGCCAACCTCAGCGAGAGTTTTCTGCGAGGCGCATCCCTCCAGTTGGCTAACTTAAAATGCAGTAATTTGAGCGCCGCTAAACTAAATAGAACCGACCTGAGAAATGCTGATTTAAGCGGTGCAAATCTCACCGGTGCCGACCTCAAAGAAGCCGATTTAAGCGGTGCAAATCTCAGCGGTGCCGACCTTAGATCGGCCGACTTGACGGATGCGAGATTGAACAAAGCTAATCTCACAGATGCCAATCTCTGTGGCGCCCGGATGCCGAACAGAAAAACCTCTCGGCGAGGCTGCGAAGTTAAGAAAGAACCAGCGCTCAACACAAACAATTACTGTAATTACTGCTATGCCTTGAATGACTGGTGGCTAAATGTATTAAGGTTCTACTAAGCAGTATCATCGTCATCACTACTGTGTTTAATATGTACTGTTAGAAGTGCGAGCAGGCGGTACAGATATCAAACTTAACCTGTTACCGCCAATAGCTTTTATCTACTTTGAAGAACCTAAAAATTGGCTCAGTATTTGCAGATATTCTGCGCCCCCGATCTGTGCCACATTAGTGTGACCTCCATCAGGAACTATGTAAAGCTGTTTGGGTTCAGGTGCTGCCTCAAACATTTTTTTGCTCATTTCCACTGGAACTACATTGTCAGCAGTCCCGTGAATAAAGAGCACGGGCATTTGCAGGCGATCGACTTTTGAAAGAGAATCAAACCGCTGTGTCAGCAAAAAATCGATCGGAAACATCCAAAACAGCCCTTTTTGAAAATTCACCATCGCCCGCGTCGAAGTAAAAGAGCCTTCTACAATTAACCCGGCCGCCTCCGGGTGACGCACGGCTAGATCGATCGCGATCGCCCCTCCCAAAGAATGACCGTAGATATAAATTTGATTCGGGTTAATCCCCCGCTGTTTTACCAAATAATCCCAAGCAAGTTGAGCATCCTCATAAACCTGAGATTCACTCGGAAAATCGCCCTGGCTTTTTCCATAACCACGATAATCCATCACAAATACCGACAAACCTAACCGATGAAATCGATAAGCGTGTTCGACATTTGCTCCCACATTTGAAGCATTGCCGTGCAGGTACAAAACTACCCCCCCTAACCCCTTGTTAAGGGGGGGAACCGGAGCGACTGCCCGTCTCTCACTTTGCGGGGACGTTCCGACTCCTCTAGCTCCCCCCCTTGGCAAGGGGGGGCTGGGGGGGGTATCCGAGTCTCCCGTGTTAACAGAGGGAACAGCTTCTCCCTTTCTTGCTCTCCCCCTTGCTAAGGGGGGGCTGGGGGGATTTTCCGAGGCAGGAATCCACCACCCGTGCACGCTGTCCACCGCGCCTGTTTTAGTTGGAATTGGTAGCCAGACATCTTGATATTTCAACTGAAAATCATCTGGCGTAGTTTCGATCGCCCGCGCAGGAAAAAAGATAAACTTACCTTGCGCTACAAATAGGAATACACAAGCAGCAGAATAAGCAACGGCCAAAACTATCCCAAAAGCTATTAGCGATTTAGACAAAAGGAATACTAGCAAATTGTTCATAGATAGAGCACGCGGGAAATTAGAGATCGCTCAAAAGCTAATGGCAAATTATTAATTCAGACAATTAGCCAAGATCGATTACTAACTTCCGCCACCGTATTCCGCCGATTTTCAAAAATTAATGCAATTCCGGGTGGTGTAAGTGCCAATTCGTAGACTGTTCGTAAGCGTGAGCCACTTGAAACAACCGAGATTCTTGCAAAACATTACTAATCAGTTGTATACCCACGGGCAGTCCTTTATCATCAAATCCGCAGGGCAAACTCAAAGCTGGCAAACCAGCAAGATTCACGGGAATAGTCATCAAATCTGACAAATACATACTCAGAGGGTCATTGAATTTTTCGCCTGCCTTAAATGCGGTAGTAGGAGCAGTGGGACAGACTAAAACATCAACTTGAGAAAAAGCTTTTTCAAAGTCTTCTTTAATCAAAGTCCGAACTTTTTGAGCTTTTAGATAATAGGCATCGTAATATCCAGCCGACAATACGTAAGTGCCGATCGCAATCCGGCGTTTAACTTCCGCACCGAACCCCTGAGAGCGGGTTTTGGCATACATATCCAAAAGATTATCGGAGTCTGGAGATCGGAAACCGTACTTCACTCCATCATATCGCGCCAAATTTGCCGAAGCTTCCGAGGGAGCAATGATGTAGTAAGTGGGCAAACCGTAGCGGAACCGGGGACAAGAAATGACTTGAATTTCTGCGCCCAATTGTTGAAATTGCTCGATCGCCTTAGTAACAGCGTCTTTAACCCCCGAGTCCAGCCCTACACCAAAAGTTTCTTTAATTACACCAATTCTAATTTGACCCTTGGGTCGCAAACTGGGTCTTAAAGCTTGAGCGTAGTCAGGAATTGGGACATTAAGACTCGTGGAATCTCTCGGATCGTAACCGGCGATCGCCCCCAACAAAATCGCCGTATCCTCAACAGTCCGGCCAAACGGCCCGATTTGATCGAGAGAAGAAGCATAGGCGACCAAACCGTAGCGAGAAACCAACCCATAAGTCGGTTTCAGCCCCACCAAACCGCAAAAAGCAGCAGGTTGGCGGATCGAGCCCCCTGTATCCGAACCCAAACTCACGACGCATTCTCCGGCGGCTACTGCTGCGGCCGAACCGCCAGAAGACCCTCCTGGCACGCGCTCCAAGTCCCAAGGATTCGCGGTAACTTGATAGGCAGAAGTTTCTGTCGAGCTCCCCATTGCAAACTCGTCCATATTCGCCTTACCCACAATCACCGCACCGGCTGCTTGGAGTTTGGAGACGACGGTTGCATCGTAGGGAGGCACAAAATTCTCCAAAATCCGAGAGGCGCAGGTTGTGGGAACGCCCTCGGTACACATATTATCTTTAACGGCGATCGGGATGCCGGCCAACAGGCCAATTTGCTCTCCGGCTGCGATTTGGGCATCCACTTTATGGGCCTGCGCCAATGCGCTGTCTGCCGTCACGCACAGAAAGCTTTTCAACTTCGGCTCTAGCTGGGTAATTCGGTCTAATGCTTCTTGAGTAATTTCCACAGCAGAGCGTTCTTTATTGACCAGTTGTCGGTGCAACTCGCGGATGGATGCCATGCTCGTACCTTTATTATTTCTACTTTGAGACAATACAGTTAATATAACTGGCAATTGTACCTGCTTACAGCCCGAAGGCAAAGTCGGCTATTTTTGTGGCGAAAGTTCGAGCCTCAAAGAGGACTCCGCTAACGGGCGATAGGTCATTTTATCTACAATAGATTAAATTCCCCAAATCCCACCGAACACAAAATAGCGATCGAGTTTTTTACCTCATCTTTTAACAAACCAAGAATGCAACTGTATCAAAACTTATGCAACAAGTGGTTGGACGCACGAATTATGTGAGGAAGGGGTAATGTGTGCAATGAGACCCCTACATAATTAGGTTCTGCCTCCAAGAATGTGTATGCAAGATCACAATCATTAGGAAATTAGTCATTCCCAATTCTGCAATCTAAACTCTCAAACATTAGAACCTAGCTTCTCTTCGACGCAACCCAGTATTTAGGGAAGAAAAAGATGGCATAGAAAATAAACCAATTCCCGATTGTGAATGCTTTATTCCGGGGATTATTCAGACTATTATAGTTCACAATACATATTTTTTATGAGGCTGAAGTTATTTTAAAGAGCATAATTAGCAGTGTTTCAAGCTGATTTTATAAAAAATTAATCTCCAGTAAATCCATAAATAAATTAATTTAAAATA
Source organism: Microcoleus sp. Pol8_D6 (assembly GCF_036700965.1). NCBI lineage: Bacteria > Bacillati > Cyanobacteriota > Cyanophyceae > Oscillatoriales > Microcoleaceae > Microcoleus > Microcoleus sp. Pol8_D6. The sequence continues at coordinate 24,740 of NZ_JAUBPW010000059.1, forward strand.
AAAAATATGATAATAAATATTAGATTATGGCGGTCTATAGCCTAATAATTAGTATCAGATTATGAAGAATACTTTTTTATTCAAAAATGACTAAAAGTTATCATTCAGCCGAGTGAATTAAGGGCCGCTGCCAGATCGAAGAAAATAGCGATCGACCTTTTCCGCTCCACACCCCTTGTGCCAGAGGTCAACAAGCCTGTCAGAAATCTGGGGTTCACAAAAAAGCTGGGAACGCTCACCGCCACGCCGTGGTCTCCTGTTGCGCGCACCTGCAAAAAAACAGCAGTCCTTCCTCAATTGCGACTAGCTGCGTGCATCTGCGGTAAAAAAAGCTACTTATTTGCCCGATCGATCCCCAGGAAAATAATTTCATCCGGAATTATCCCCAAAACCCAAGATATATGGTAAGAAGTTCCCGATGCCCCGTTGGAGGAATGCCACCTAAAGCTCACTTAGAATCCCACCTGACGGCAGAGGAACTCAAAATTCGCTACCGGCAGGCACAAAACACCACAGAGTCGCGCCGCTGGCACTTGCTGCTGTTAGTGTCCCGAAATTGGACTATCAAACAAGCAGCCCAAGTTGTAGGCCTCAACTACGACTACGCCAAAGAAATTGTCCAGCGCTACAACCGAGAAGGGCCTAACTCTGTGAGAAATCGCAGCGGAGACCGCCAGCCCCCTCCTGCAAAATCCTTGCTGAATCCTGAACAGCAAGAAGAACTGCGACAAGCGCTGCAAGGCCCTGCCCCCGACGGCGGAGACTGGACAGGCCCCAAAGTCGCTCGCTGGATTGCCGAAAAGATTGGTAGCGATCATGTCTGGCCCCAACGCGGCTGGGATTACCTCAAGCGGTTGGGTGCTGACTGGCGACGGCGGCGCAGAAAGTAGATAGTTCGCAATATTTAGAGGGGGTTGATTGCTTTGGTGCGATCGCTCCCTTTATTTTGGTTATTTTGCCACATTGGCGCGATCAAAACCATTTTAGATTTTAGATTTTAGATTTATTCTTCAATCTAAAATCTAAAATCTAAAATCTAAAACCCTTTGACTGATGTAACAATAGCTGCTTATATTGAATGTGGTGGTGTTGAGGATGTTAAATATGCGAGATATTAGGTGTTTTTTGTCGATCGCCAACAAGATGGCGGCAGTAGTAGCCGGCATTGGACTGGTTCAGATGTTAACCATCGCAAGTTCATTCTCTCAATCATCTAACCCACGTTCCCTCGACGAACTCTACAAAATTCGCGATGGGCTGATCACCGAATTAGAACAACCCTCATCTCCCTCCCCAGAACCAACCATCCTTTCCGGCTTAGTTCCCTTCGCAGCTAATCCTCAAGAACAACTGCTACAGCAGTTGCAAGCGGTGGAAGCTCAAATATTAGTAGAACAGAGGGCTAACGACAACTTACAGCAAGCAGTCCGTTTAGCCAACAGAGCCGTAGAAACTAAACGGCAGCCAAATAAGTCGATCGAATCTTCGCAGCAAACTCAATTTTTCTGGCATCAGGCGCTCAACAACTTGCAGGAAGTTCCTCAAAATTCATTTTTAGCTTCCGTCACTGCCTCAAAAACTCAAGAATACCGGGAAAATTTAACAGCAGCAACCTTTCAACTGCAGCAAGCAAAATCTGATGTTTTGGGTGCGCTTGCCCGAGAAAGCGGTTTGTCGGCTCAAGCTTCGATCGGTATTTGCAACCTTTCTAGAGAATGCGTAAACCTCCGGGGCGATGTACCTCCTGTCAGTCCAGCCAGCTTAATTAAACTGCCGATTGCTGTCGCCCTGATGCAAAAAGTCGATAAAGAAAAAATTAGTCTGAACCAGGAAGTATTAGTCACTCGCGGTAATTTCACAGAAGACGCATCGGCAAAGATTAGGTCTAATCGCAATTACCCGCTACAGATACTGTTAGAAGAAATGATCTATCGCAGCAGCAATATCGCCACCAATCAACTAATCGATTATTTAGGTTCGGATTACATCAATCAATATTTAGATAATAGCGGCTACGAAGTCACCCGCGTCAACTTCAAGTTGATGGGGGAAAGAATTATGCCCTCCAACCCCGGTTCGGGTCGCAACCGCGTGACTGCTAACGAACTCACCGAAATGATGGTGCAAATTTACAACGGTGAAACACCCGGTGCTAAACTGTTAATAGAAACTCTTAACCGCCAGTACGATCACGCTCTGGGATTTGCTGCCTTGCAAGGAACTAAAGCTCAGTGGTTGGGGGAAAAAACTGGTCAAAATTCCTGGGTACTCGGCACAACTTTAGCGATGAGCATTGACGACGAGGCCTATGTGATTACGGTGATTGACAGCCGCAGCGGCGAGCTACAAATGCGCCAGTCTATTTCTAAAATTGCAGATTACATGGTACAAAACCCCAGCTTTTAACTCAATTGGCGTAAGTCCCACACCGTAACTGTACCCGGTTCGGTGTTGGGATATAAGCAAAACAAAAATATAGAAAGAGTTGGCATATAGAGTTGATTTGAGTTAATATATAGATGGTTGCGACCCACTCACTCGGCTGTAATAACACAACGGTCATAGTGGCAGTAATATGCTTACCGGGAAACTGCGAGAGAAAGGAGGAAAAGGCAGACCGCTGGTTAGTATGATATGCCCTGCTGTAAAAAATAACCCATGTTTGTTGTACGAAAAGAGTTTTTGGTCTTAGGAAATAGGACTTCTGCGTGGGTTCCCTAGGAGGGGATAAAGGGCGTAAAAGCCCAGAGATGCTGTGTAAGACTCCGCTCGTCTTTGATGACGAATATTCAGCAATGAATATCCCCAATAGAGCGACAGCAAACGAGACACGAAGCCCGAATTATAACGGTACTCCGTTGAGTTTGGGTATTTCACCCGCTGGAATATACAATTTATAGCGGGGGACAACGCACCGCCCAAACAGTTAAAAAATGTCGCATCAACAACTCAGTGTTTCCGTCAAAGGCAAAGGATTTCCTATTCTCTGCTTGCACGGTCATCCAGGTTCCGGCGATTGTATGTCCGTCTTCACAGAACACTTATCAAAACGCTTCCAGACGATCGCCCCAGACTTGCGCGGCTACGGCAACAGTCGCACCTCAACTTTCTTTGAAATGACCGATCATCTGGTGGATTTAGAAGCACTATTAGACAGATTAGGAGTTGATCGGTGTTTGGTGATCGGATGGTCCTTGGGAGGCATTTTAGCCCTGGAATTAGCCATGAAATATCCCCAGCGAGTCACCGGTTTGATTCTCCTTGCATCTGCAGCCAAGCCACGAGGAAGCCACCCTCCCATCTCTTGGCAAGATAACCTTTACACCGGTTTAGCGGGAATTATCAATTGGGCCCTACCCGGTTGGCAGTGGAATATTGATACTTTTGCTAGGCGATCGCTCTTTCGCTACTTGATACAGCAGCATAACGCCACCCCTTACCGCTACTTAGCACAGGCAGGTACTCCCGCCTACCTCAAGACTTCCAACACTGCCACCAAGGCGTTAAATACCGCTCTGAGGGCTGGATACGATCGACTGCTGCACCTTGACGACATTCAATGTCCCAGCTTGGTGTTGGCCGGAGAGGGCGATCGGCACATCACCTCAGCATCCAGTTTAGAAACCGTCCGCCACCTCCAGGATTGTCAGTGGCAGTGCTATCCCAATACAGCCCACTTGTTCCCTTGGGAAATTCCCGATCGGGTACTCGCAGACATTGATCGCTGGATTGAGAGTCACCCCGAAGCAGTTGGCAATTGCGAGTGTTGAGTTTTGAGTTTGTCACAAGCAATTTATTACCCAACACTCAAGAGTTTTGAAGTTACAACAACTCACAACTCAAAACCGCACAGCGTTGCGAGGGAAGCGTAGCCATCTCAAAACTCAAAATTCCCCCAGCTTCTACTGACCGCTCAAAACCGGCCACAGCCCTCCATCACCAAGCTTTCCCAAATCTTCTGCAACAGTTAAAGTAAGTGGTTTGCAGCGGTGAATCGAAACACTAACACCTTCTGCCCCTTCATTTTCTATGTCTTCTACATATCCTGCTTTTGCAGCTTCCGCCTCTCCATCGGTTAAGAACGGGCCAAAATAGTAAATGCACCGCGGCGCTGAAGTTTTAACTTCAACCCACCAAGCCAATCCGAAAAAGTTGAGCAAGCTAATCAAGAATTCTTTCATGTGCTTTTCTAATGTATTTGACGGTGTTTTCAGGGTGCTGCGAACACGCCTAGGCTTTTGTTATTTACACGTGGCTGACTGCTGCCAAGAACCGATCCAAAACTATTTAAAGGTGATATTTAAATAGATGGGTGTCGAATTCCTGTTTGAACCTAGGGGCAAGGCCCCTTCTATTTTTGCCTGAACAAGTAACGACAGTCGATCGGCTATCCTTACTTGTTCAGGGTGTGGTGCCACTCCATTCTGGATGGCATTCACAATAAACTACTCTGTTGTACTCTTTTTTTCAAGCACCTTTACGAACCGTGTACATGAAACTTTTTGGGCCCACGCTGGCGGTAAATTTCGTATAAAGCCATCCCCGTTGCTACCGAGACATTCAGGCTAGGAGTATGGCCTCTTAAAGGAATTGAAACTAATCCGTCACATCCCCGCTGTATCAAAAGGCTCAAACCGTCAGCTTCACCACCCACCACTAAAACAGTGGGCCCGGAGAACTTAACTGTCTCTATCGATTGACCGACGCCTGCTGCAGTGCCATAAATCCAGAATCCAGCCTCTTTGAGTTCTTCCAGCGCCCGGTTAAGATTGACAACCCTCGCCACGGGAAGGCTTTCCAATGCCCCTGCTGCTACTTTTCTCACTGCCGAGGTAATCCCAACAGCCCGCCGCTGTGGAATCACCATGCCCTGAGATCCCAATGCTTCTGCGGTGCGAATAATCGCCCCTAGATTGTGCGGGTCGTTGAGTCCTTCGGCTACCACAATTACTGGATCTTCGCAAGCCGACTTAGCCTTTGCGATCAGTTCGCTCAAATCCAGGTATTCGTAGGCTGATACTTGAGCAGCTACGCCTTGGTGGTTTGCTTTGCGCGTGATGTAGTCGAGGCGCAAATCGTCAACTTCATCAATGATGCTGCCGTTGGCCTTGGCTTCGGTTAGCAAGCTATGAAAGCGAGGATCGTAGCGCAGGTGGGGAACAACCCAGATCCGGTTGAGGACTTGGTTTGTTTCTAAAGCTGCTTGCACCGCATGGCGGCCGTAAATCATGTCGTCTGTGTCTGCGTCTGGTTGCACGACTGTATTTGAGGCAGTGTCAACAGGGCGAGTGTCTCTGTCTTTGTCTCTGTCTCTGAAATGGTTGCCCCGGAATTCCTGCGGGATCTTGTCTTTGTCTCTGTCTTTGTAATAATTGCCCCTGGATTCCTGCGGGCTGCTGTCTCTGTCTCTGTCTCGGAAATTATTGCGGGCTGGCTGCGGGCTGCTGTCTCTGTCTCTGTCTCGGAAATTATTGCGAGTCGGCTGCGGGCTGCTATCTCTGTCTCTGTCTCGGAAATTGTTGCGGGTCGGCTGCGGGCTGCTGCTATCTCTGTCTTGGTAATAATTGCTCCGGGATTCCTGCGGGCTGCTGTCTCTGTCCTTAAAATGATTATTTCTGCGAATTTCCGGTTGGCCCTCGGCATCGACTCTCCGTTTGAAAATTGCTCTCACGGGCATTTCTCGCGATTGCGGGGCAAAGGTCGATCGCTTTTGAGGCGCATCTACTCCGCGAGTGTCGGGACGGGGCTTGCGTTCAAACCGAGGAGAGGATGGTTGTGAGTCCTGACGGCGGCCTTCGCTTTTGAATGGCTTGCTGTCGGAATTGGATCGCGAAAAGTTGGGTTTGGTAAATTTTCTCATTGGTTTATTGTGCTCAAAACGTTTTGGCTGAAGGCTAATCGATTGTAGATTGTAGATGTGAGATTCTTGATTGAGGGAGCAATCTTGGGGATTTGAGATTTTAGATAGTCTAGCGAGGGAGCAAGGATTTTGCTGTGTTCAAATTGCTAGTTAATAACTGATAAATCCTGTTTTGCCATCGAAATTTTTGCGGTTTTATGTTAGCCGTGCAAGCATGGTTAATTAATCCCTCCCCATTCCCAACTCTTTGCTAAATCCTTTAAGTCTCAAGATCTAAAAGTGCCAGAAGTTCGGTCAATCTTTCGGGATCGGTGAGATACAGATATCCGACCAAGGTTTCTAAGCTGCTGGCTTGTTGGTATATCTCTGGATCTGCTCGCTTAGAACGGCCCGCTGCAGCATTGCGGCCGCGCTTGACAATTGCTAATTCTGTACTGTTCAAGTAAGGAGAGATCGATCGCAAATGACGCGCTTGAGTTTCGGCTCGTACTTGCCCCACCACTAATTCGTGATAAGCTTGCAATCTTCTGGGTGGCACTAAGTACGAACTCCGAACGTAGAGTTCGTACACTGCATCTCCCAAATATGCCCAGGCTGCGGGCGAAATTCTTTCTATTTCTGCTGGTGTAGCCCTCGCAGGATGCACTCGATTTAAACTGATATCCGTCAGACTCAGTTTGAGTCCGTCATCTGCGATCGGCGACATACTTTTTTAAATAAAACTTCCGCACAGCTTGGTTTTTCTAGTCACTTACTTATTTCGTCTTTCGTTACTTCAGCAATTATAGCTTTCACAGGAGTGTTCGCTGTCCGATCGCGAAGCGAGATATATAGGCAAAGCTTGGCGTGACGATCGCACTCCTAAAAAAGGCTTTTTACCAGATCGGGATGCTCTAATTTTTATACCATTTTTTCGCGTGTTTGCCACACATATTTTACTGCCCATCCACCGAAACTCTAAGCATCGGGGAAATAGCGGCTGGCGCGTGTCGCAGCTTCTGGGAAATCAGTATTATTTTACCCGCAAAAAAATAAAAATTTGCTATCCAGCGTTGAGAACCGGATAGCTAATTTAATCCACTTTGGCGTCAAGCATCCTTGACGTTTTTTACCGCCTCATCAACCGAAGGCTGCAAAGACAAAAATTTCTCTAAGCGAACCAGTTTAACAGTCTGAGTTACGCGGGGATTTGAGACAATTTGCAATGTCCCCTCCAAGGTCTGGGCTTTTTTGACAAGTTGCACAAGTGCGCCCAAGCCTGAACTATCCACAAAGTCTATCTGAGACAAGTCCAAAATTACGTGTTTTGGGCCGTCGTCAATACATTTGCTTATTACCTTCCGAAAAGTGGCCTCAGAAAAAGCGTCCAGCAGGCCCGTCAGGCGAAATAACTGACAGTTATTCCTGACTTCGCGAGTGCCTCTGAGGCTAACGGTCAGGGTCAATGACTCAGAAATGACACCCTCCTAGCTAGATATGGCTTAAAGTCGAGGCTTCATTATAGGAGTTTTTTGGTTTTTTGTCTACAGTTTTTTAGTTATGAGTCATTAGTCATTAGTCATTAGTCAGAAGCGATCGACACAAACAGCCTCTGATGACTACTGACTAATGACTGCTGAGTGCTGACTACTTACTGCTGGCTACTTTATGATTGTCTCGCATTGACTGCACGAATCGATCGAATAAATAGTCGGCGTCGTGCGGGCCCGGACTGGCTTCTGGGTGGTACTGCACTGAGAACAGTGGCAGAGTTTTATGCTTCAATCCGGCTACGGTGCGATCGTTCAAATTGAGATGAGTAATCTCTACTTCGGGGGCTAGGGAATCGGGGTCGATCGCAAAACCATGATTTTGGCTAGTAATTTCTATTTGCTCAGTTAAACCCGCTGGATGATTCAATCCCCGATGGCCGAACTTAAGTTTAAAAGTTTCTGCACCCAAGGAAAGTCCCAAAATTTGGTGTCCCATGCAGATGCCGAATACGGGTTTGTCCGACTTTAATAAAGCTTTCGCAGTCGCTATCCCTTCCGTTACCGCCGCCGGATCTCCAGGGCCGTTGGACAGAAAAATGCCGTCCGGGTTGTATTTGAGAATTTCCTCCGGCGACGTGTCAGCGGGGACAACGATGACCCGACACCCGTAACTCGCCAGACGCCGCAGGATGTTGCGCTTGATCCCAAAGTCTAGCGCTACCACAGTCCACATTTTGCCGTTAGCAGGTTTGACTGTAGGACTGAACTCCCAAACCGAGTCCGTGGCTTCAGACCACTCGTAAACCTCGCGAGTGGTGACTTCCTGGACTAGATTCAGCCCGTCCATGCTGGGGGCGTCTTGCACTAGCTCCAAAAGCTCTGCCTGGTCGAGAATCGTGGTCGAAATGCCACCGTTGATCGCTCCCACCGTGCGAATTTTGCGAGTCAGGGCGCGGGTGTCGATCCCGTAAATTCCGGGGATATCGTACTGTTTCAGATAGTCTTGCAGAGATTGCGAGCAGCGCCAGTTACTGGGGCGGCTGCATACGTTCCGGGCAATCGCACCCCGAATTTGCGGGCGCGAGGATTCTTCGTCTTCGAGATTTACCCCGGTATTGCCCAATTCTGGATAAGTAAAAGTTACAATTTGACCGCAATAGCTGGGATCGGTCAATACTTCTTGGTAGCCCGTCATTCCCGTATTAAATACTACCTCGCCAACGACGGTGGCGTCAGCGCCAAACGACCAGCCGCGGTAAGCAGTACCGTCAGCCAGGACTAGGAGAGCGGGTTGTGCAGTTGAAAGTGACATGGCATCCTTAATTACTTTCGTTTGGTTTCATTCTTACCACTGCCAGGGATTTGATGCTAGTCGGCAATATACAGATATTATTTTAATTTGTGCAAGGCTTCGGAAAAGCAAGGCACTTATGCCGCAGGTAATCAAAAAGCAGCAATACAGCAGTTCTCAATCTTGGTGAGGTATGCCCTATGCCCTATGCCCTATGTCCTATGCCTTATGCCCTATGCCCTATGCCCTATGCCCGCTTATAAAGCGTGTACCTCATGTTACTGAGAAAGGCTATAAGTGCGTGCAAATTTTCCATCTCCCCCGCGCCAGCAATTTATCTGCAAGCAGCTTATGAGGCGGGCGGAAATTCTATATCTATACCAAAAGGCAGTTGTCGCTGTTACGATCGAGCTACAGCGTTTAACGAAACTATGGCTAGTAAATCACCCTTGCCTTTACTCTCAAACTCAAAAAAGCCTCTACCGATCCCTCAAAACCTGCGCCAACCTTTACTGGTTTTAGCAGGGGTTATTTCTCTGAGCAGTTCAATTTTAGTAGGGAGTGTTGCCAACTCGTCGCCAGCAGTGGCTCAAGAAAGTGAGGGATGCTTCATGCGGAGCTCGTCAGGCCGAACCGTCAACCTCAGCCAATCAGTCTGCGGTTTTCTCCCCAAAGAATTGACTCCCCCCACTTCGGCGGCGGCAAAGTCGGGAGTGTTTCAGGCAAAAATCAAACGCCGAGAGGCTAATATCCCCGTCATAGAAGTCACGTTTAACGGCAAACAAAAGTTCGAGATGATGGTAGATTCTGGAGCTAGTGGCACAGTAATTACACCAGCAATGGCTAAATCCTTGGGCGTTGTTCTCCAGGGAACAGTGCAAGCACAAACTCCCAACGGAGTGGCTACTTTTCCCCTCGGTCGCCTGAGCTCTATGGAAGCAGGTGGTCTAGCTGTTAACAATGTAGTTGTCGCAGTCTCGCCATCCCTAGATATCGGACTGTTGGGTCACGACTTTTTTGGTAATAAAGATGTGACTATTAAGCAAGATGTCATTGAATTTCGATCGCGCTCTTAACAAGAACGGAGGAGGGAAAGGGAAGAAGTAAAGAAAAATGGAAAATTAAATAATTTTTCTTGTGGGTTAGTTAAAACAAAAAATTCCTTCTTCCTTCTTCCTTCTTCCTTCTTCCATCCGTTACATCCGTTGCAAAATCCGTTGCCGAACTTCCTTCTTCCTTCTTCCTTCCGTTACATCCGTTGCAAAATCCGTTGCCGAACTTCCTTCTTCCTTCATTTCAAAAACTCAATCAACTGCTGCAACTTCAACCAAGATTCGCCGCTCAATAAAATCTCCTTAGCCAGAGAAACTCCTGCTGCGTGAGAACCCATAGGAATTGCACCTCCCACCTGAAAAGCTAAAGACGCATTCAAAGCTACAACATCCATTTGCGCGCGCGTACCTTTCCCTTGCAAAATGTTCCGCAAAATCTCGGCGTTTTCCTCAACATTTCCGCCTTTTAACGAGCCGATCGCACTTGGTGTCAATCCTACCTTTTCCGGGTCTAAAGTAGTGAGTTCCACTTTGCCATCAGACAAAACCGCCAAATCAGTCACATCACCCAAACCCGCCTCGTCCAATTTTTCTCTGCCGTGAACGACTAAAGCTAACTCAGTCCCCAACTCGCCCAAAGCTTGAGCAATAGTTGATACCAGACTAGGATCGAACACCCCGATTATCTGCCCTGTAGGGCGCATAGGATTGACAAGGGGCCCTAATAGGTTAAAAATAGTCCGCACCTTCAAGGTTCGCCGGAGCTGCGCTACAGCCTGAAGTGCGGGATGCCACCCAGGGGCAAATAAAAAGGTGATGCCCACAGAGTCTACCGCAGATCTTACGTTCGCGGGATCGGCGTTGAGGTTGACTCCGAGTGCTTCCAACACGTCAGCAGAACCCACTTTGCTCGATGCGGAGCGATTTCCGTGTTTCGCGACTCGAACTTTGCCGGCGGCGGCCACAAAAGCTACAGCAGTGGAAATGTTAAACGTGGAAGCGCCGTCGCCACCTGTGCCGCAAGTATCAATTAATTTGAGATTGGAGATTGAGGATTTGGGATTGAAAATGCTCTCTGATTCACCTGCAAGCGACTGAGAATGCAATACCTGAGCCATTCCTGCCAATTCTTGGGCTGAGATGCCTTTGGCTTGGATAGCCGCTAAAATGGCTCCTGAGAGGACGGGGGGAATAGCTTCGGCTAGCCATCCCTGCATCAAGTCGGCTGCTTGGGTGCGTGAGAGAGATTGTCTGTCTAATAGTTGTTGCAGGAGGGCTGGCCACACAGGAGAATCCGGCGTCTGGGTTGAAGCAGGGGATAACTCTGGCGTTGCTAGTAGAGGAGAATTTGTCATTTATTAGTTTTTAGTCAAATTTAGCTTGATCGAGCTTTGTGGCCAAACCGAGAATCGATCGGGATTTTACCAGACTTGCCGACCACATTTTGCGCGATCGGGCCCCGATTTTTGCTCAAATGCCAGCACCGCTACAGAATTTTTCCGCCCGCAGTAGCAGAATATGAATTTTTTGATACAACAATTACCCTATTGTTGTGCCAACTTTACATAGAAACCCCAAATCGTACAACTGCTAGCAGTCTGCTGTATTATCTATCAGCAATAATACTTAACACTAACTCAGAGCAGCCAAAGACCGATAAAAGTTTCCGACAGGAGTTCTGGAGACCAAAAAATTTTAGACATTAGGGAGCCCAAGATTCATCTGTGGAGTCAATTCTTTAATCTAAAATCTCAAATCTCAAATCGATTGACAGCAAGGACAGCGAGCGTTTAGCTCTTGCAGGCGGGTTTGTGGCATTGGGTAAGAGTCGATCGCCGTACTCTCACCCAAATCCTAAAAATAGGATCTTGCGGTTGTAGAAGTCGCTGCCTTTTATTGTAAGAACATCCTTGCTACTAAATTATTTCAGGGTATTCAACTGCTAATATATTCAGGGAGATTTCAAGGAGCGGGTTTTGCTCGAACACCTGCACCGCAAGCCGATCGATGTGCCAATGCGATCGTGACAGCCAGTGAAGCATCAAATAAATACGGGATTAGCTAAACTTTCCGCAACTATCACTAATAACTAACAGTCCAGTAGGACAGATGAATAAACACACTCGTCTCCGGCTGCGATACACCATCTTTCAGCCTAAATAACGGCTCAAATTTAACAGGCGGTAGACCAAAAATATTCAACTCACACACAAGAGCAGGGTATTCACAAGTGGGAAATCAAAAATTAGGAAATAAAGCGATAGAATGCCTGAATGTCGCGGAGGCACTGCACCAAATGGAAGCAAAATATTATAGTATGTTTGAAAATGCTGTGTCGGGTATTTTTCAAACAACCCAATCCGGTCGCTACATCAGCGCTAACCCAGCTTTGGCTCGCATCTACGGATATAATTCCGCCGAAGAATTAATGGGCTGTCTGACTGATATCAGCGATCAGCTTTACGTCAATCCCGATCGGCGCGATCAGTTTGTTTCTGCTTTGCAAGAACAGGGCATCGTATCGGATTTTGAGTCGCAGATTTATCGGCGGGACGGAACAATAATTTGGATCGCTGAGAATGCGCGCGCTGTCTGCGATGAAGCAGGAAAATTGCTCTACTACGAAGGTTTTGTAGAAGATATTACCCAGCGAAAGCAAGCAGAATCTGCACTTCGAGAAAGCGAAGAACGCCTGCGCTTAATAATTGAAGGCGTTAAGGATTACGCTATATTCATGTTAGATCCTGAGGGGTATGTAGCTAGCTGGAATTCTGGTGCAGAACGCATTTTGGGATACAGATCTCATGAAATAGTCGGCAATAATTCGGAGTGTTTTTTCACTAAAGAAGATCTTGAAATCGGCAAGCACGAAGAAAAATTAATCCTGGCGGTGGCAGAAGGTCGATACGAAAATGAAGGCTGGCGGCTTCGCAAAGACGGATCGCGATTTTGGGCGAATATTATTGTTACTCCTTTGCGCGATGAAAGGGGAAAGTTGCAGGGCTTTTCTCAAGTAATGCAGGATATTACTGAGCAAAAGCGGGCGGCTGAGGAAAAGATGCAGTTGATTGCTTCTTTGCAGGCGTCGGAAAAAAAGTTTCGCACTTTGTACGAATCGACGACTGATGCGGTAATGCTGCTAGATGAAGAGGGTTTTTTGGATTGCAATCCGGCTACTTTAAATTTATTTGGATGCAGCACTGAGTCGGAGTTTTGCGGCAAGCATCCTTCGGAGTTCAGCCCGCCGTTGCAACCGGATGGACAAGATTCTAGGAGTCTTTCTCAAGAGCGAATTAATACGGCTCTGCGATCGGGAAATTGCCGTTTTGACTGGCGGCACCGTCGTTTGGATGGTTCTGAGTTTCCGGCGGAAGTGCTGCTAACTTCTATGGATATCGGCGGCAAAATTGGGCTGCAAGGCGTGGTGCGCGATATCACTTATCGGGTGCAGGCTGAGGAAGCCCTGAAGCAGGCTAATGAGGTATTGGAATGCCGGGTTAAAGAGCGGACAAGTCAGTTGGAAGAGGCTATTAAAAAGTTAAGTTTATCGGAAGAAAAGTTTTCTAAGGCTTTTCGATCGAGCCCAGATCCGATGATTATTACTACTTTTGCTGAGGGTCGTTTTATTGAAGTTAATGATAGTTTTCTGTCGATGACTGGTTACGATTTAGAAGAAACGACCTGGAATACAGTACCGGGGTTAAATATTTGGGTAAGGCCTGAAGACAGACTTAATTTTAGGCGAAGTTTGCACGAACAAGGTGTTGTTCGCAATCAGGAATGCGAGTTTCGGATGAAGTCGGGATCGGTGGTGGTATGTTTGCTGTCAGCAGAGTTGATTAATTTGGACGGCGAACTCTGTATGCTGGCCGTGATGACGGATATTACCGATCGCAAACACGCCGAAGAAGCCCTACGGGAAAGCCAGCGGGCCTTGGCGACGCTGATGAGCAATTTGCCGGGAATGGCCTACCGTTTTCGCAACGATGCCGATCGCAGTATGGAGTTTGTCAGCGAAGGTTGCTATCAGTTAGCCGGCTATTCTCCTGAAGAATTTATCGGCACTCGGCAAGTTTCTATATCGGAATTGACTCACCCCGACGATCGTGAGAATTTGTGGAATGCCGTGCAAGTTGCTTTGCAAGAAAATCGACCCTATCAGCTAAATTACCGAATTACTGCTAAAAATGGCGAATTAAAATGGGTTTGGGAGCAAGGTTTGGGAGTATTTTCCGACTCGGGAGAATTGATAGCTTTGGAAGGGTTAATTACTGACATTTCCGAGCAGAAACGCAGTGAAGAAGCTTTGCGGCGATCACAAACAGAGTTAACCCAACAAAAACTTCAACTTGAAAATACTTTGCACGAATTGCAGCAAACTCAAGCTCAATTGATTCACACTGAAAAAATGTCTACTCTCGGTCAAATGGTAGCCGGTGTTGCTCACGAAATTAACAATCCCGTTAGCAGCGTTTGCGGCAATCTCGTTCACGTTGGCCACTACACGGAAGATTTGCTGAATTTGCTCGATATGTACCAGCAGCACTGCCCGCAGCCGCCAGCAGCAATTCAAAATAAAATTAAGGATATCGAATTAGAGTTTCTGCTAGAAGATTTGCCGAAAGCGATGTCTTCGATGCAGGTTGGGGCCGATCGCATTCGGGAAATCGTGCGATCGCTCAGAAATTTCTCCCGCAAAGATGATTCTCAAATGAGCAAAGTTAACCTGCACGAAGGGATTGAAGGAACGTTGCTGATCCTGCAAAGCCGCCTGAAAGCCAGAGGCAACTATCCCGAAATTGCAGTAATTAAGGACTATGGAAATTTGCCTTTGGTTGAGTGTTATGCTGGAAAAATCAATCAGGTATTTATGAATTTGATCGGAAATGCGATCGACGCGATCGAGGAATACAACGAAGGGCGTTCAGTTGCCGAAGTCAAAGCTAACCGCAGCAAGATTAAAATTAGGACAGAAGTCCAAAACTCCCATGCTGTAATTAGGATTTCTGACAACGGCCCCGGTATGCCAGAAGAAGTTTCCCAGCAGTTATTCGAGGCTTTTTTTACCACCAAACCCGCCGACAAAGGCACCGGTTTAGGCCTGTCAATTTCCTACAAAGTTGTCCAAGAACACGGTGGCAAACTTAGCTGCGTTTCCGCACTCGGCCACGGAGCCGAGTTTATCATAGAATTGCCGATCGAACAACCGTAGTCAGCATTTATTAGTCATTAGTCATTAGTCATTAGTTATTGGTTATTTATGACTGTTGACTGTTGACTGTTGACTGTTGACTGATGACGCTTGATCGCTAACCAATGACTAATGACTAATAACAACTGACAAGTGCCAACTGCCAACTAACAACTACCAACTGCCAACTACCAACTAACTACTGACACCTTTCCCAATAAATTCGAGCCACCTTATCCCTCGGATTTTGCCCCAAACAATCCGCCAAAAGTCCCGCAGCTTCCCTAAAATTATTCATATTGTACAAAGACAAAGCCTCAGTAAATAGTTGCAGAGTCGCTAACTTCCCCGCTTTAACTTCGGGGAAATCTGCATCGAAAACTTCATAAACAGTCACCCATTCAGACTTACCCTTAACCTGAACTTTATCAATTACCCTAATTCCATAATCAGCAGGATTTGTCAAGCGATCGAAAGTCTGCTGAGTAATTAACAGCGACACCCCGTAATTCTTCGTCAAACTTTCTATCCGAGAAGCCAAATTAACCGCATCGCTAATCACAGTACCCTCCATGCGGCTTTTTCCGCCCACTATACCCAGAATCAAAGAACCAGTATTAATTCCCACCCCAATCTCAACTGGCACATAACCCACAGAAGCGCGATCTCGATTGTATTCAGCCAGAGTATGCAGCATCGCAATTCCGGCTTTCACAGCATCATCCGCCCCCTCACTAAACAAAGCCATAATTGCATCGCCAATATACTTATCAATAAACCCCTGATGTTCCACAATCAGCGGTTCCATTCGACTCAGATAAGAATTGATAAATTTGAAATTCTCTTCCGGTGTCATCTTTTCCGAGAGAGTAGTGAAATCGCGGATGTCAGAAAACAAAACTGACATTTCTAACTCCACCGCTTCTCCCAATTTAATATCAACAATACTATCACATCCCAAAAAAGCTAAAAACTCATTGGGTACAAAGCGACTTGTCGCCTCCGCAATTTCTAATTCTGCATCCAGTGAAAGTTCCAAATTGCAATTGACCTCAAAGAGATCCTCAATGAACTTTTTGCGTTCTGCCTCAGCTTCTTGGCGTTCCGTGATATCTTGAAAAGTGTTGATAGCATAAACAATATTTCCTTGTTGATCGTAGATTGGAGTAGCGAATATCTCTAAGGGAATAATCTTATCGCCTTGATGAACTTCTGCATCGTCAGCCGTAGCACTTTCCCCCTTCAAGGCGCGCACGATGGGCAAATTCTCCGTAGGATACTTTTGATTTGTCCCTGCTTGATAGAGTTGATAAACCTCTGACAATTCCTTGAAACGGGTATCCGGCAAAACTCCTTTACCCAATATCTCTTTTGCTTTCCGATTAATGTAGTAAGGTTGGCCGTCCGCATCTAGGACACCCACACCAATCGGCATTGCTTCCAAAAACTGCGTCAACCGATTTTCATCTTCGTGTAGTTTAGCAATGAGTACGGTTTGCTGGCTGTTTAACTCGGCAAACTCCTGATTTATTTGCTGGAGTTGGGCATTTTGTTGTGCGAGTTGTTGATGTTGAAGATAACTATTTAGTGCTTCTCTAACCGTCAATTTCAAGTCTTCAGCTTGCCAAGGTTTAGTAATATAACGATATAAGTTTGCAGAGTTAATAGCATTGGCGATCGCCCCAATATCTGCTTGTCCTGTCAGCATAATTTTTATAGTTTTAGGCGAAATTATATGAGCCTGTTTTAACAGCTCATCTCCCTTCATTTCAGGCATAATATGGTCGGAAATAATTAAAGGAATTTCATCCCCATCCTCTAGCAATTCTTCAATTAACTCTAATGCCTCTTGCCCACCTTCAGCAATTTCGATTATATAATCATTGCCAACAGCCTCTTGCAGTTCTGCTTTAAGACTCCTGAGTACAGTTTTTTCATCATCAACACAGATAATTACCTGTTGGCTCATAGTTTAGATAAACCAGATTTAATAGTTTCTAGTAAATCGGATTCCAACCAAGGTTTAGACAAGCAACAATGAAGGTTAGCCAGTTTTTTGGCTCGATTAATTGCTACTTCATCCGCTTGACCAGTCAGCATAATTTTAATAATATGCGGGTGTTTCTTATGAATGCGAATTAGTAGATCATCTCCCTTAATACCGGGCATCAACCAATCCGAAATAATCAGAATCACGTGGGTTTGTTCGTCAGAAAGTTCGCTGATTACATCTAAAGCCTCCTCAGCATCTTCGGCTGCTTCGTAGGTGTAGGCATTGCCAAATTCTGCTGCTAGCTGCGTCCTGAGACTGTCTAATACCATTCTCTCATCGTCAACGCACAAAATAACTGGTTTAGACATCTATTTTTTCTCCTTTTTACTTGTTATTAGTAGCAAAAGTAGTCACAGTAGTAAAGTGTATTAGTCGACCCCATCTTATCTTAAGATGTCACAAGTCCACGGCTCGCCCAATCCTCTCCCCCTCCACAGTCGCCGAAACCAAGCAATTTATATGCGTAAGCATAACGCATTGTAGTGCTGTTTTACATCCGTTTCCTGTGGAATCCAACTTATTGGCATCATAACGCTTTAACTTTTAAAATCCTCCCAGTTGGGTAGATTGCAGGTTGGGTGTAACTGACATCTTGCACCATTCTCAAGAACAGGCTTTCCGGCCTGTTCCACGAGAGATAATTTTTTTTGTGGAACAGACCGGAAAGCCTGTTCATAAAAGGTTTATTGACAATGGTGCAAGATGTGAGGTGTAACCAACTAAAACCCGACCTACTTACTGCTTTACATCGTTGGCGATATCCTTCACCTGCTTATACCAATTTAATGTGAAATTACATATATTTCGATCCCCCTTGCATCCCCCTTAATAAGGGGAGTAGGGGTTGACTTTGACCAAGCTCTTGTCCCCCCCCCTTATTAAGGGGGGTTAGGGGGGATCAGATTCTATGCAGCCCCATATAAAATTGGTATTATACACCGCTCATTGGCAGGAAAACATTAAATGTAGTTTTGTCCGGAATTGATTCGACTTCAATTTTTCCCTGATGCTTGTCAACAATCTTCTTCACAATATCTAGTCCTAATCCGCTGCCTTCTCCTGCCGGCTTAGTAGTAAAAAACGGGTCAAATATTTTCCCTTTTATCTCTTCTGGTATCCCTTTGCCGCTGTCGCTAATGCTAATCTTAGCCTGGTCATCTTGAGCCGTTAACTCAATTGTTAACGTGCCTCGATAATCCATGGCTTGCAAAGCATTGTGAATTAAATTCGTCCAAACTTGATTGAGTTCGTCCGGATAGCACAGTAGCGGCGGGATGTCGGCATAGTTTTTGATGACCTCAACTCCCTGTTTGAGTAGATTTTGATACAGGGTTAAGATTGTTTCAATACCTTCTGTGAGACTGGCTACTATTTTTTCGCCAGACTGTTCGTAGCGGGCATAATTTTTCAAGGCAAAAACTACTTTTGATGCTCTATCCGTAGCTGTGTTGATAGTAGCAATGCCTCTTTTTAATTCAGAAATCTTGTAGGCTATTTCTAGGAGATGTAAACTATCCGATCTTTGCAACAAAGGGACAAAGGTATCAATTTCATTATAAACGCCCATGATCACTAGGCGATCGGCTACGGTATCGGAACTATAAATCTCTAATTCTTCCAGTTGGCTTCTCAAAGCTCTCTTCAATTTACGTTCTTCTTTGGTTGATAAGCTTGCTTCTTGTTGGAGGGAACGCTGAAGTAAACTCAAGAAATTCTGTGCTTCTTCTGAGGAGAGAGATTGAAAAAGTGCGGGCAACTGTTCTAAAGTTTGATTCAAGAACTTAGAAACATTTCCTGCCGACGAGCGAATTGCACCCAAGGGAGTGTTGACTTCGTGCGCAACTCCTGCCACAAGTTGTCCTAAAGCTGCCATTTTTTCTGATTGAATCAATCCTTCTTGGGTGGCTTCGAGATTGATTAAAGCTTGCGATAATTCTTGGGTGCGTTCTTCTACTTTTGCTTCTAAGTTGGCATACAGTTGGGCATTTTCTATGGAGATGGCAGCTTGGGAGGCTAAGATATTTAAGACTGCCAACCGATCGGGAGTAAAGGCATTTGTAACGAGAGTATTTTCTAAGTAAAGAATGGCGATCACCTTTCCTTGATGTTGAATCGGCAGACACAAAACCGACTTGGGTTGATGCTGGATGATATAAGAGTCAGCAGCAAAGGTAGCCTCTATCGTCGCATCATTAATTACCAAAGTTTCTTGGGTGCGCGAGACATAGTTAATAATCGCGATCGGAATTTCGTTAGACTCAGCAACGGGAGTTGAGTGCAGGTTGCACGATTTACCGATCGCACATTGAGCCGCGACGAAGCAAGAATCTTTTTCTCTCAAAATCATAGCTCCTTTTTCTGCTCCCGCATTCTCAATCATCACTTGCATCAAAGTGGAGAGCAACTTATCGATGTTGATTTCTCCTGAAAGTGATTGAGATGCTTTGATTACTGTTGCCAAGTCCAGAACTTGTGAAACACCTGAACTGGTACTGGCCACAGTTTCCGTCATCATTTTGGCAAGTGTCTGACCTCTTTTTAAGCTCGTTTCAGAGTTAAAAGTAGGCGCAAGTAATTGGAGATAGCACTTTTCTAAATCTTCAACTTTTGCCTGGGCGCCCCAGCGTGCATAGGCGTAGTAAGCATCAGTTAGGTAGACTTGGGCAATTTTTTCTTTTCCCCAGGTTAAATAGAATTTGGCTGCCAGCTCATTGCTAAGTGCTTCTTCGTTAATGTACTGATTTTCTTTAGCGAGTTTAATGGCGCGATCGTAATCATCCATCGCATCCATATTTTGACCTAAAACTCGATGTCGTTCAGCCTCTACTAAATACCATTTATGCAAATAATTCATGGGAGCATTTTGCGCCCACTGATGCAGCGTGCTTTGATGGGTTTTCACCAGGGCAAGAATGGAAGCTTGCTCGGTTTCTGGCTGTGTGGGAAAAAGTGCCAGGTGGGTGAGGGCGGCATAAAAATGGAAAAGGGGAACAAAAATCGATCCCGATACTCCCATCAAATACTGTTTGACTTGGGTAATGTGGTCTAGGGCAGCCGTGTAATTGCCATAGCAGTAAGCAAGCAGCAGTTTGAAGATGCAGGCACAGGCGATCGCCGTAAATTCATTATCCTGATAGTGCTTGGGAATCATCACCGTTTCATCGTAGGCCTCGCCTATTAACAAATCCGGCCGAGTATGGGTTTCCCTCAAGTTTTGCACCGTCTGCTGAACCATATCCAAATAAATCTGAGCAGAATATTGTTTCAACTGCGCCATAACAGCCCTGTAACCTGCTATTTCTGGTTCCCAAGTGTCTAGTTCTACACCAGCGAATAAATGAGTATAAAAGCAAATATATATGTTGTAGC